>DJYJ01000013.1:15820-16012 GCA_002450075.1 Clostridiales bacterium UBA6981 | reverse complement strand
TTTTGGCACGCCGTAAGGGATTCGAACCCCTGCGAAGCCTGCCGCTACGCGCCTTGCTTCGCAACTTTTATCCGCTTCGCTCAAAAAACGCTCCGCGTTTTGAGGTCAGGGGTTCGACGACTCTCGCAGATATACAAAAATCCCGACACCCCATGCGGGGTATCGGGATTTTGGCACGCCGTAAGGGATTCG
>DJYJ01000013.1:0-15759 GCA_002450075.1 Clostridiales bacterium UBA6981 | reverse complement strand
GGGATTCGAACCCCTGACCTTCTGGTCCGTAGCCAGACGCTCTATCCAGCTGAGCTAACGGCGCATATCGATCATTTATTATCGACAGCTTGAACATATTAGCACAGCTGAAATAGAATTGCAAGTATTTTTTCAAACTTGCCGGAAAAAATGTTCTTCCCTTACCAGCCCATGTTCTTCGACACGGAATCCGCCACGTCGCCGACGATCCGGGCAACGGCGCTCTTGACGTTTCTGCGCTTCGGGCGCATCAGCAGCCCCGAGAGCACGCCCGCCGCCATGCCGAGTCCGATGCCGAGATAGAGATCATTGTTTTTCATTTGTCCTTCCCCTTTCCCGCCGCGCCTGTATCAGGCGACGGCATGTGTTCCTTTTTTATTATGCGCGGTTTTCTCTTCCATCCGGCGTGCAAATACTGGAAAGACTTTTTCGCTCCCGCGGCGTTTATACACAGAAAATCCATTGATAGCGACGGCGGGATTGTGGTATGATAGCGTTAAGAAAAAGTCTTCACGGGAGGAAGACCCATGAGCGTGAAAATTCTGGCCGTCGGCGACGTCTGCGGCGAGCCCGGCCTTACATATCTCGGCAATCATCTGCGCGATTACCGCAAGGCGCAGGGCATCGACTTTGTCGTGGTCAACGGCGAGAACGCCAACGTCGTCGGCATCACGCCCAAGCAGGCCGACCAGATCCTGCACGCGGGAGCGGACGTGGTCACGCTGGGCAACCACACCTGGACGCGCACCGAGCTGCGCCCCTATCTGGAGGAGCGGCGGCGCATCCTGCGCCCGGCCAACTTTGCCCCGCAGTGCCCCGGCAAGGGGATCGAGGTGTATGAGACCGCGTTCGGCGACGTGTGCGTGCTGAATCTGATGGGGCGCTTTACGCTGGACGTCAACACGGACAACCCCTTCGTCATCGCCGACGGCTATATGGACGAGATCCGCGAAAAGATCATCCTCGTCGACTTTCACGCCGAGGGGACGAGCGAAAAGCGCGCGATGGGCTATCTTCTCGACGGCCGCGCCAGCGCCGTGTGGGGCACGCATACGCATGTGCAGACCTCCGACGCCCAGGTGCTGCCCAAGGGCACGGGCTATATCACCGACCTCGGCATGACGGGGGCGGCGCAATCGGTGCTCGGCATCGATCCGGAGCAGAGCATCGGCAAATTCATGGGCGACCCGCCGCGCCGCTATGAGGCCGCGAAAGGCCCGGCAAAGCTGGAGGGCTGCCTGTTCGAGATCGACCCGGAGACGGGCCGCTGTCTGCGCGCGGAGGGGGTGAGGCTCGGATGAGTCTAAGGATCCTGCACGCGGCCGACCTGCATCTCGACTCCCCCTTCGAGGGGCTCGGCGCGGGCAAGGCGGCCATCCGCCGCGGCGAGCAGCGCGAGCTGCTCGGGCGGATCGCGGCCCTCGCCGTCAGCGAGAAGGTCGACCTCGTGCTCTTTGCGGGCGACCTGCTCGACAGCGACAACACCTTTTATGAGACCGGCGAGGAGCTGATCCTCAGTCTGCAGAAGATTCCCGTGCCGGTGTTCATCTCCCCCGGCAACCACGATTTTTATTCCGAGCGCTCGCCCTACGCGCGCTTAAAGCTGCCCGGGAACATCCATATTTTCACCTCGGACGAGATCCGATCCGTCGAACTGCCCGCCCTGGGCGTCCGCGTCTACGGCGCGGCCTTTCTCGACCGGCAAGCCGCTCCGCTGCTGCGCGGCTTTCACGCGCCGCGCGAGGAGGGCGTGTGCAATCTTTTATGCCTGCACGGCGAGGTCGGCGCGCGCGACTCGGTCTATGACCCGATCAGCGAGGAGGAGATCGCCGCAAGCGGGATGGACTATGCCGCGTTCGGCCATATCCACAAGGCGAGCGGGCTGCGCCGCGCGGGCGAGGTCTGGTACGCCTGGCCCGGCTGCCCGGAGGGACGCGGTTTTGACGAGACGGGCGAGAAGTACGTCGATCTCATCGAGCTGGATGGCGGCACATGCACGCTGCGGGAGATCTCGATCGCCGCGCGGAAATACGAGGCGATGGACGTCGACGTGAGCGGCGCCGAGCCGCTGCTTGCGATCCACACGCTGCTGCCCGACGACACCGTGCGCGACGTCTACCGCATCACGCTGAGGGGCGAGACCGATGCGCCGCCGGATCTGCGGCGGCTGTATGAGAATTTGAGCGAGTTTTTCTTTGAGCTGCAGCTGCGCGACGAGACGCGCCTGCGCCGGAGCGTATGGGAAAAGGCCGGCAGCGATTCGCTGCGCGCGCTGTTTTTGCAGAAGCTGCGCGAGCGCTATGACGCCGCCAAAACAGACGCCGAGCGTCTGCATATCGAGCAGGCCGCCCGCTGGGGGCTGGCCGCGATCGACAACCGCGAGGAGGTGGTCCGCCATGATGATCCATAAGCTGACAGCCTCCTTCGGCAAGCTGGAAAACGAAACACTGCGTTTTCACGACGGGCTGAACGTGATCCACGCGCCGAACGAAAGCGGCAAATCCACCTGGTGCGCCTTTATCCGCGCAATGCTCTACGGCGTTGACTCCGGTGAGCGCGTGCGCGGCGGCTATCTGCCGGACAAACAGCGCTATGCTCCCTGGTCCGGCGCGCCGATGGAGGGGCAGATGGACGTGACGGCCGACCGCTGCGACATCACGCTGACGCGCACGACGAAGACCAAGAGCGCCCCGATGCGCGAGTTTTCCGCCACCTATACCGGCTCGAACGTCAAGGTGGAGGGTATGACGGGCGCGAACGCGGGCGAACAGCTGACGGGCGTGACGCGCGATGTGTTCCGCCGAAGCGCCTTTATCGAGCAGGGCGCCGTCGCCGTGTCCGGCAGCCCGGACCTCGAGCGCCGCATCAACGCGATCGTCTCGACCGGCGAGGAGCAGACCTCGTATTCCGAGGCCGACGCGCGGCTGCGCGCCTGGCAGCGCAAGCGCCGCTATAACCGGCGCGGCCTGCTGCCCGAGCTTGAGAGCCGCATCGAGGATTCGCGACGCCTGCTCGACGATATGGACGGCTCGGCCGAGAACATCAGCCGCCTTGAGCAGCAGCTGGAAGAAGCACGCGCCGACTGCGCGCGGCTTGAGAGCGAGGTGACCGAGACGCGCAAGCGCCAGCGGCGCGAATCGCTTGAAACGCTGGGGCAGGGGCGGGCGGCGCTCGGCGAAGCGAGCGCCGAGCACGACGCCGCGATGGAGCGGCTTTCCGCGTGCCGCGCCGAGCTGCGCCAAAGCCCCTTTGACGGAGAGCCGCGCGAGGTAGAACGGCGCGTCAACGCCGATCTCGCCCGGATGGCGGAGCTGAAGAGTCTCTATCAAAAGAAAAACTCCGCGCTCTGGGTCGTGCTGCTGTTTTTGCTGACCGCGGTCGGCGTCACGCTCTATACCGTTTTTGACTCTCTCGCCTATATCATCGCCGCGGGCGTATTCCTGCTTGCCGCGATCGTGTTCCTCGCGCGCTACATGAAGGCAAAGCAGGACGCGACCAAAGCGCGAAGCGAGCGCAGGGCGATCTTGAAGAGCTATGGCGTGTCGCACGGCTCGGAGCTTGCGCGCGCTTTTGAAGACTACCGGCAGCGCTACGCCGCCGTCCTCGCCGCCGAGGACGCCGAGCGGCAGACGCGCGAGCGCTATGAGCTCGCCCGCCGCCGCCAGCAGAAGCTGGAGGAGGACGCGCTGGCCGACCTCGATTTTGTCGGGGGCAGCTCCCCCGCCGCCCGCGTCGGGCGCGAGCTGAACCTCAAGCGCGCCGAGGCCGAGCAGCTCTCCGCTCAGATTGCGACGCTCAAGGGGCGTCTTTCCGCGATGGGCGACACGATGGTGCTCAAGAGCGAGCTCGGCACGATGGAAGCCGAGCGCATGGCGATCGAGCAGGAATATGAGGACATCTCACTTGCCGCCGAGACGCTGCGCAGCGCCGACGACGAACTGCAAAGCCGCTTTTCCCCCGAGCTGGGGCGCGTGGCGGCGGAGTATATGTCCCGCATGACCGGCGGGCGCTATTCCCAGGTGCTGATCAACCGCGATTTTTCCGCCATGACGCAGACGGAGAGCGACACCGTCGCCCACGACAGCGGCTATCTCAGCGCGGGGACGCTGGATCTGCTGTATCTGGCCGTCCGGCTTGCGGTCTGCCAGCTGGCGCTGCCGGAGGGCGAGACATGCCCGCTCATCATTGACGACGCGCTGGTCAACCTTGACGAGACGCGCATGAAGCAGGCCATGGAGCTCCTCAAGGAAATTGCGAAGGAGCGCCAGGTGATTTTGTTCACGTGTCGCAGGGCGGAATAGTTTCTAGTTTCTAGTTTCTAGTTTTTAGTTTCTAGTTTTTAGTTTCTAGTAAAAGGAAGGGAACAGAATGGCTGTTCCCTTCCTTTTCATCGTGTCAGGTTTCCCCAGAGCTCGAGGAGCTTGAAGCGCAGGGATGTCTGCCCGTCCGCGCAGAGGATCTCAAAGGTGTCTTCTCCGACGGCATCCGAAAGCGCTTCCTCGCTCTCCGCGCCGAGACAGACGGGCGGGAAGACCACGCACCACCAGTTGTGCCCTTGTCCCTCTCCCAAGATCACACGCAGCGAATCATACTCCCCCGCAGGCAGCGCAAAGGAGCCGTAGCGCCGGGTCGGATAGCGCTCGCGGGTGAGCGTGACGGCGACCTCCCGCCCCTCGGCGGCGCTTTCGGCCGCGGCCTTGATTTGCGGGAGAGAATCCGAGACGATCCTCTCCGCCTCGGCCTTGTCGGTCATGGCCTCCAGTTCCGGCGAAAGAAAGGAAAGCACCGCGTCGCGCACGCGCAGCTTGATCCGCTGCTCCTCCTCGTCATCCGAGACGGCGAGGACGTGCAGACGGATGAGTCCATCCTCGATGCGCTGTACGCTCCCCTGCGCCCAAACCGCGGCAGAGAGCGTGAGGCTCAGTGCGCAGAGCAGCGCCAGCTCCCATGCTTTCAACCGATATTGATTTTGATCTTTCATAGCAAAAACCGCCTGACTCGTGTATGTTCATACAGAGTATAGACGGTTTTGGTTTCTTTTAATCTTGCAGCAGCTGCCCCGTCGCCTCGGCCACGCAGCAGAAGCGGTATTCGCTCTTCAAGGCGGCGCAGGCGCTCTGCGCGCTCTCCTCGTCACGGAAGACGCCGAAGACGGCCGAGCCCGTGCCGGTCATGACCGCGCCGAGCGCGCCGCGGTCGAGCAGAGCCCCCTTGGCCGCGCGCATCGTGCGCATGCGCCTGTCGTCAACGTCCTCAAAAACGTTGTACAGCCGGCGGCAGAGGCCGTCGAGGTCCTGCGCCTCCAGCGCGTTGAGCAGGCCCTCGGTATCCGGATGGCAGTTCAGGCGGGAGGAGTCGAGCTTGCGGAACAGCTCGGGCGTGGAGATCGAAAACTCCGGCTTGCAGATGACAAATCGGCAGGGCGGCAGCGCGGGCAGCGGCGTCAAGATCTCGCCCCGGCCGGCGGCGAGCGCCGTGCCGCCGCGCAGACAGAAGGCCACGTCCGAGCCGATCGTCTCCCCTGCGGTGAGCAGCTGCCCGCTCGTCAGCGGATAGCCGTAAGCACGGTTGAGCGCGCGCAGCACCGCCGCCGCGTCGGCCGAGCCGCCTGCCATCCCGGCGCCGACCGGGATGTTTTTCCGGATCGCGATCTTCATGCCGCGCCCCTCGTCGCCGACGAGTTCAAGGAATTTCAGCGCGGCGCGGACGGCGAGATTGCGCCGATCACCCGGCACATAGGGCAGGCCGCACGTTGCGTGAACGACGCCGCCCTGCTCGGGTGTGATCGTCAGCTCATCGCAGAGGGAGACAGTCTGCATGATCATGAGCATCTCGTGATAGCCGTCGTCACGTTTGGCTGTGACGTCAAGGGAGATATTCAGCTTGGCATACGCCTTTTCCGACACGGCGGAAAAGGACAGTTTCTCATTCAAAAGCATACACTCTCATTTCATACGGCTTGGAGGTGAAGCCGTTCATGATGACGAAATTTCCGTCGTAATTGGAGAAGAGCAGCTTGCCCTTTTCCAGATCGAAGCCCGCGGGCGCCTCGAAGCGTTTGGCCTTGCGCGTGAACGAGCAGATGACGAGAAGCCGCCTGCCCTCATAGCTGCGCGCATAGACATAGAAGTGCTTGTCCTTGGGGAAATACTCGGTATAGTCGCCCCAGATCGCGACGGGGTCTTCCTTTTTGAACTTCAAGATCGCGCGATAGAAGTTCAAAAGCGAGTCGGGATCGTCCTCCTGGCTGGCCGCGTTGATCTCGTGATAGTTCTCGTTGACGGTGAACCAGGGGGTGCCGGTCGTGAAGCCGGCGTTTTTCTCCGCGCTCCACTGGAAGGGCGTGCGCGAATTGTCGCGGGAGGAGCGCGCCAGCAGCTTCATCGCCGTCGAGCGCGGCATAAAGCGTGAAGCGACCTCGATATTGTTCTCGGCCATCACGTCCTTATACATCGAGAGCTCCGGCAGATTGATGTTGAGCATGCCGATCTCCTGGCCCTGGTAGACAAAGGGCGTACCGCGCTGGAGGATGTACATGGCGGCGAGCATCTTGCCGCTTTCGACGCGGTGCTCCTCGCTGCCGTAGCGGCTGATGATGCGCGGGTGGTCGTGGTTTTCTATGTACAGCGCGTTCCATGCCTTTCCCTGCAGCTTTTCCTGCCATTCGGAAAAGGCGCGCTTCATCTTCACGAGGCTGAAGGGTCTCTGGATCATGTCGATCATGAAGCAGTCGGCCTCCATGTGGGTGAAGGCGATCATCTCGTCGAGGACCTTGTCCTCGCCTTCGGCGATGTATTTCAGCGCGATGTCCGCCGTCGTCATCGGGCTCTCGCCGACCGTGAAGCAGTCATAAAAGTCCAGCACGTCGCGCTTGAACTCCTTGAGATATTCGTGCGCCATGGGGCGGTTGGCATAGTGGTTGACGCCGTTGGCCACGGGCAGGGCGGGATAGGAGCTTGGCAGCCCCTCGTCCTTGGCGATGAAGGTGATGACGTCCTCACGGAAGCCGTCCACGCCCATGTCCAGCCAGAAGCGCAGGATGTTCTTGACCTCCTCGCGCACCTTGGGGTTGGACATGTTCAGATCCGGCTGCTTTTTGGCAAAGACGTGGAGATAATACTCGTCGAGCTTCGCGTCATATTCCCACGCGCCGCCCTCGAATACGCTCGACCAGTTGTTCGGCGGCAGGCGGCGGCCGCTGCGCGTCCGCTTGCCCTTGCGCCAGTAGTAATAGTCGTGGTAGGGGTTGTCCTTGCTCTTCCTGCTTTCGACAAACCACCTGTGCTCGTCCGAGGTGTGGTTGACGACCAGATCCATAAACACCCGCATCCCGCGCGCGTGCGCGCCGTCGAGCACCTCGCGGAAGACGTCGAGATTGCCGTAGTCGGGGTGGATGTCCATATAGTCGGAGATGTCATAGCCGTAGTCGGCGTTCGGAGACGGAAAAAGCGGCGAAAACCAGATCGCATCCACATTCAGCGACTTGATATAATCCAGCTTTTTCAGCACGCCCCACAGATCGCCGATGCCGTCGCCGTTGCCATCGCAAAAACTGCGCGGCCAGATCTGATAGACGGCCATCTGCTTGTACCAATCGCCCTTTGCCATGTTCGCTTTCCTTCTTTTTTCTTAATGAGATCATTATACCACCGCTTGCGCGGCTTGACAACCTGCGCGGTGAGCGGACGGCTTCGCTTTCTCTCCCTTCTTCTTGACGGGAGCTCTTCCTGTCTGTTAAGATGAAAAAGTAAGACAGTCCCTGGCGCGCGGTCTCAATAAAACTTAAAAAAGCGGGCAGCTCTTCTCTTTTCGCTGCCCGGCAGGTGAAGTCCATGTTCAAAAGAATGAAAAACATCCGTCCCTCGATGCTCATCTCCCATCTCATCATCACGCTCGTTTATCCGCTGGCTGCAGCATTGCGGGCAGAACAAAACCGTCTGCTGGTCTTTACGGATGCGATGACCATCGTCTCTCTCCTTCTGGTAATCGTCGGCATCATCTATTCTCTGGTGCTGCACGGGGACTTTGACGTCAGCAATTACTATCTTCAGCACAGCGGGCGCTCGATCGCCAGACGGTTTGCTGTCCGTCGCGGCGCGCAGATGCAGCAGGAAGAAGACATCGCCAAATTTATCAGCGACGCACGTGAAAAGCGCGAAGGCGCGTTCAATTATCCGCTTTTCCTCGGGATCGTGTATCTGCTGGCGGCGGTCATCATCGCCTATGTATTCTATCCCTGAAGCAAAAAGCCCGAGGCGTCTCGCCGCGGCAGCTGCCGGGCGGGCAAGCGCTTATAATAGTTTCCCATTAAAAGTAGACAAAGTCTGCTTTTAACAGCGCGTCAGCGCGTCGGAATCTGTATGATAAGTGAGGCTCGAAATCTTTGATTTCGTATGCCGAACTTATGCGCCGCAGACGTCCTCTGCGTTTCTGACGCCGAGGGGGTGACGCGTCCGGCGGCACCTTTTCAATGAAAAGTGTCTGCTTTTAATCGAAAATAGTATTAAAATGGCAGCAAAAAAGAAGATCAAACCGATAACGGTTTGATCTTCTTTTTTGCTTTTCAGCCGAGCTCCTGCTCCATCCGGTCCATTTTCTCCCGGTACCGGGTGAACTCGTTGTTCGTGCAGAACACGAAATGGCCCGGACGCACTTCACGCAGCTCACGCTGCTCATCGGTCTGCTCGAGTTTGGACGGGTCGTAGACGATGTGATGTCTCGTTTTTTCCACGATCGGGTCCGGCATCGGAACCGCCGAAAGCAGTGATACGGTGTAGGGGTGCATCGGATACTTGAACAGCGTTTCGGATTCGGCGATCTCGACGATCTCGCCGAGATGGATGACCGCGATCCTGTCAGCAATGAAGCGGACGACGGACAGGTCATGCGCGATGAAAAGATAGGTCAGGTTTCTTTCAGCCTTGAGCTTGTTCATCAGGTTCAGCACCTGCGCACGGATCGAAACATCCAGAGCCGAGATCGGCTCGTCCGCGACGATGAACTTGGGATCCATGATCATCGCGCGCGCAATGCCGACGCGCTGACGCTGACCGCCGGAAAACTCGTGCGGATAGCGCGATTTGTGCTCCGGCAGCAGACCCACAGATTCAAGCGCGCGGTCTACCTTTTCGATCCGCTCGTTCTCATCCTTGTAGAGATGGAAGTTGTACAGACCTTCGGATACACAGTACTCGATCGTAGCGCGCTCGTTGAGGGAAGCGGCAGGATCCTGGAAAATCATCTGGATGTTGCGGACCACATTGCGGTCCTCTTCCCGGGAGATTTTGCCGGAGATGCGTTTGCCCTCGAAGAGGATCTCGCCGGCGCTGCAGGGGTTGATGCGCATGATGGCGCGTCCCAGCGTCGTTTTGCCCGAGCCGGATTCACCGACCAGCGCGAAAGTCTCGCCCTTATAGATGTCAAAGTTTGCGTCTTTTACAGCGCGCAGTTTCTTTTTGTGTCCTGTTTCGAAGGTCACGTCAACGTGTTTGATGGACAGGATCACTTCTCTGTCTTCAGTCGACATGGAAAGCACCTCCCTTATCCGTCATCAGTTTGATCTTCTCATGCAGGTCACGGATGACCTCTGGCTTTTCAAGCTTCGGCGCACGCGGATCAAGCAGCCAGGTCTTGGCATAGTGCGTGTCGCTCACTTTGAAGAAGGGCGGCTCCTCCTGGAAATCGATGTTGAGAGCGTGCTCGTTGCGCGGTGCGAACGCATCGCCCTTGATCTCGTTGAACAGAGAAGGCGGCGTGCCCGTGATGTAGAACAGATCCTCTCCCTTCACGCCAAGCTGCGGAAGGCTGGACAAAAGAGCCCATGTATAGGGATGTCTCGGATCGAAGAAGATCTCCTCGACCGTGCCGTATTCGATGATCTGGCCGCCGTACATGACGCCGACACGGTCGGCCACGTTGGCCACAACGCCGAGGTCGTGCGTGATGTAGAGCGTGGTAAAGCCAAGCTCCTTCTGCAGATCGCGGATCAGCTTGATGATCTGCGCCTGGATGGTGACATCCAAAGCCGTCGTAGGCTCGTCGCAGATCAGGATCTCGGGATGGCAGCTCAGCGCAATGGCAATCACGATACGCTGACGCATACCGCCGGAATACTGGAAGGGATACTCGTCAAAACGGTTGGCCGCATCCGGGATACCGACGCGGTCCATCATCTCGATGGCCTGCTGCTTTGCCTCGGCCTTGGAGATCTTCTGGTGCTTTTCGATGACTTCGGTGATCTGCGAGCCGATGGTACGGATCGGGTTGAGGGAGGTCATGGGGTCCTGGAAGATCGTGGAGATCTTCGCACCGCGGATGCCTTCCCAGTCCTTGTCTGTCCTGAGCTTGGTCAGATCCTTTCCGTGGAACATGACAGAGCCGTTCGAGATCGTTCCGTTGGACTCCAGCATGCCCGTAAAGGTCTTGGTGAACACCGATTTGCCGGAGCCGGACTCGCCGACGATGGCAAAGGTCTCTCCCTCATACAAATCCAGGGAAACATTCCGGATGGCCGTGAGATACTTGTCGCGAACGCGGAACTTGACCTCGATGTCTTTTGCGGAAATGATTACATTTTTCGTTTCGTCCATTATCCTGCTTCCCTCCTTACATATGCGTACGCGGGTCAGCCGCATCCGCGAGTCTCTGACCGACGATATAGAGAGAAATGGAGAGGACGGCAAGCACGGTAACCGGGATCCAGAACAGATGCGGATATCCGTTCATATACGAAGTGTAGATCGAGATCATGCGGCCGAGAGATGCTTTCGTCACGCCAAGGCCGAGGCCCATGTACGAAAGAAATACCTCATAGGAGATCAGAGAGGGGATCATTCTCGAGACATAGGTCATAATGACCGAGATCAGGTAGGGAAGGATATTGTTCTTGATCATGGTCCAGGTGCTCGTGCCGAGGCACTTGGAAGCGAGGTTATACTCTCTGTCACGGATGATCATGACCTGGGTGCGGATAAAGAATGCGACAAACACCCACTCGGTCACGCACATAACGAAAATCAAGGTTCCCATGCCGGCGCCGAGAACGTAAGAGAGGATCATCGCCAGAAGAAGGAACGGGACGTTGGATACGATGTTGTAAATCTCAAGCATCCACTTGTCCATACTCTTGGAGAAGCCCCAGATCGCGCCGACCACAACGCCGATGAACATGGTAATGAAGGTGCAGACGAAGCTGATGATGATCGAGTTTCTGGCACCGGCCCAGACGACGTCGAACACCTCGTTGCCCAGATTGTCGGTGCCGAAGATATGCTCGGCACAGGGCTTGATGAATCTCATCTCAGAGTTGTTGACATTCGGGGCGATTAGCGGATCGTATCCGGAGATCGACGGCTGGATCAGCGCGAAAAGCACCAGAACGAGCATCAGTATGGCGACGGCAACGGTAAATTTGTTTTTTACGAATGTACGCCATACGGACTTCCAGTAGGAATACTGCGGCGCGGCAATGTGTTCGGATTCATATTTATCAAAAGATGCAAATCCGAAGAGATCATTTTTGTTTTCCAAATTTTTCTCGTCCATTATGATCTCCCTGCCTTTTCTGTGAGCGAAATGCGCGGATCGACCTTTGTCAGGATAATATCTCCGGCCAGCACGGACAGCACTGAAACAGTGGAGAAGATAAAGGCCAGTGCCACGACCATTACGTTGTTGTGCTGCTGGATCGCGTTCGGAAGCATTTTGCCCATGCCGCCAACGGCGTAGATGGATTCGGTAATGATGGCGCCGGCAATGCATCCGGCAAGAGAGGCCGGGATTCCCTGCGCGATCGGAATACTTGCGTTTTTAAAGATGTGGTTGTTGAAAATCTCTCTCTGGTTGAGGCCCTTCGCCTTTGCGAACTTGACATAGTCCTGGCTCATCTGGTCCACAACATATCTTCTGGTCCAAAGCATCAGGCTGGCAATGGACGGGAGTGCAAGCGAAATCGTAGGAAGGATCCACGAGCGGATATCAGACGCGCCGTAGGTCGTGAAAACGGACGGCAGGTCGAAGGCCGCGGTGGCAAAATACCGGAACAAATAGATGTATGCCAGCGATGGCACTGCGATGATAAAGATGATATAGACCATGCCCAGTTTATCGGCAAGCTTGTCTTTCTTCCTGGCCATCAGGATACCGATGGGCAGACCCAGGCCATAGGAGATCAGCATGGCAAAGATGCCGATAATAAAGGAAGTACCGATCATGGACGGCTGATTCTTAGCCGTCTGGAAGGTCGCATAGTTGTCGACAAATTTCTGCCGATCAAGACGGTCGAGAATTTTCTTATAAGTAAGCGAACCGAAGATGATACCGGATTCGGCTTCCTTGCCGGTCGCGTATGTTACCGGTCTTTTAACTTCTGTTCCCTGCGTCTGGAACAGGACAGACATAACATCAAGCCCCTGATACGTGGGATAGGAATCGCCAAAGCAGAGCTTGATGACATTCTGATGCAGCCAGGGGAAGTGGCTGTCGGTATAGATCAGGTATTTGTGAGTCGTTCCGCTTCCTATAAGAGCGATGCCGCCCGATTCGGTTCTGCCGAAAGAGAGCCCGCGCTTCAGGTCCGGATTGTTTTCATCCTGAACAGACATCGGTGTGTCGATCTCGATCAGATCTGAAAACCAGACTGCTACATGCTTGATAACAGGAATGTCCTTATAGGCGTAGTAACGTCCGCTTTTGGTATACTGTTCGACCGTATACCCCTCGGCTTCGTATTTAGCCTTGAACTGTTCACCGGCTTCCGAACCCGGCTCGAGCGCAGCGGCCATCTCCGGAGAATCCACCGCATAGAGCGTCTGGAAATAGTCGGTGGAGCGCACGAAGGTCAGATATCCGAGCTTCTGCCAGATATTATACATGTAGTCAGTCTTGTCGTCCGGCTTTGAGGCAAGCTTTCTGTATCCGTCGTCGCCGGAAAAGATACTGTTGCGCGGAACGAGCGTATAGACCAGGGTGAAAACGATCAGCATTATCAACAGAATGGAAATGACCGATCGAATCAGTCTCTTAAGGATATAACCCTTGCTCATGAGAACAACTCCTAACAAGAGAAACTGAGAGCTAGAGGAATGAGCATCTTCTAGCTCTCATTTTCTATAGCTTATTCAGAATTTGCGAAATGCTGTGGGAAATCAGATATCAGTTGCCAGCAAGCCAGGCTTCCTTAGCAGCATAGTACTCGTCGGCCGTGACGGGCTGATCGTAAACGACCATGTACTTGAAGTAAGGAACAATGTTGGTCGAAGCCTGACCGTAGAGGCCGTAGCCGGCGGAGAAGGGCTTGACCTTGGACACGCCGAGGCCGGCGCCTCTGGTGGCAAAGGGTCTGAGGATGCCGTTGGCAAGCAGCTTGGCCTCAACCTGGGCGAAGAGATCGATTCTCTCGTCACCGGTGGCGGCGTTCGCCTGATCCATCAGGGGCTTGATCTCGGTCAGGCCGATGGCCTCGAGAGCCGCAGTCTGGGAGGCAGGACGCTGGGTGTTGTCGGTGATGATCGGGGTGATGCCGGAGTAGAGCATCATGTCGCCGTCAGACGGGTCGAAGCAGTGGATGTAGGTGTAAGGATCGCCGTAGTCCGGGCCCCAGCCAGCCGCGAAAGCGAGGTCGACAGAGTTGTCTTCGCCGCGCTCGTTGGTGAAGAAGGCGTCATTGACCTGCTCGTCGTTGTCAAGGAAGATGAGGTCGATCTTGACGTAATCGCCGATCGCATCTTCGATGGACTTCTGCATGGCAAGAGCCATGTTCTTGGCCTGTTCGTCCGTTCCGTTCTCGACCATGTCGAGGTGTACCGGCCACTCCTTGACGGAATCGCCGAGTTCAGCCTTGGCCTTCTCCATGAAAGCAACAGCTCTCTCAGGATTGTACCAGGCATCCTGGCCGTCGTTGAGATCGATGCCAACGAAGGCTTCCTCTTCCTGCTCGAGGTACTTCGTCACGAGGGAACCGTAGGACTCGCCCGTGCTCAGTGCAGCGAAGGTGTAAGGAGTGAGGGTGTTTCTGGCTCTGTCTTCCGCGATCTCGCCGAGAGCGACTTCATAGTAAGCCTTCTCAGAGTAGGCGGCGTAAACGCCGAGACGGAAGTACTTGTTGAGGATAGCGGCATGGGTGTCGGCCTTCTGGTCGTCAGTGGTCTTGGCAGTGGTGCTCTTGTTGGCGTCGGTCCAGAGAGCGTAGGACTGTCTATCCCAGTTGAAAGCGCCCCAGAAAGAGGTGGAGGTGGTCATGCCCTTGAACTGATTGTCCGGATAGAGCTCGTTGGCCTTCGCGACCATCTCGGGCTGGCCGAGCTGGATGGCGGTGGTGGTCACTTCGCCATTCACGAACATGTTGAAGTTCTGCATCGGGTCCTTACCGTCGGTGTAGGTGACGGTGACGTGCTTGACATGAACGTTGTCCTTGTCGTAGTAGTTCGGGTTGGCGTCAAACTTGACTTCCTGGCCGGGAACGACAGAGGAGAGGATGTAGCAGCCGTTGTACAGGATGGAGGCGGGATCAACAGCGCCGAAGGAATCGCCCATGGATTCGAAGAACTCAGCATTCAGAGGTCTGAGGACGTTGTAGGTGGTCAGACCATCGAAGTAGCCGCAGGGGCCGGTGAGGGTGTAGACCAGCTTGTTGCCGTCAGCCTTGATGCCAACGTCTTCCCAGCTGCCGGTGCCGTCAGCATACTCGGCAAGGCCCTTGATCAGGGGCTTGACAAGGCCGAGGACAAGGCTCGAGGAATCGGCGGCGTGCTTCAGACCGGTAACAAAGTCTTCAGCGGTAACAGGCGCATACTCTTCACCGGAAGCGGTGGACCAGACAGCGTCGTCACGAATGGTGAACGTCCACTCGGAAGCATCCTCGTTGGGAGCCCACTCGATGGCCATACCGGGGACGAGAACGCCGTGGTTGTCCTGGGTGAGCAGACCTTCGGTGAAGTTCGCGGTGAAGTCACTGTTGGTGCTGTGGTTATCATAGAGATAATCCAGCGTGGTGATGTTGAACGCATAGAGCAGGCTATACGAATCAACTTCATTTCTTCCCGATTCTTCCGCAGCAGGCGCGGCTTCACCGGAATTGTCGTCCGTCGCAGTGTCGGCGGGCGCGGAAGTGGCGGGAGCAGCGCTCTGGCCGCAGGCGGCAAGGGCGAAGACCATCACGACCGCAAGGAGCAGTGCGAGAAATCTTTTCATTTCATTTCCTCCTATTTTATTAAATACATACGCGAGAACAGTGTTTGGGTATGTATTTTCGCTTTTCTATTATAGCGGTTGAAGTCTTCTTTGTCAATCCGCTTTGACGCTTCTAAGCGCTAAATCGACTAAAAAATTAATTGAATATTTGTAGCTTTTATACAGATTTTTTTGTATTCTTTTCCAAATCAAAAAAGAATCCAGCGTCCGGGAAGGAAAAAATAAGAAAAATGATTGACATTCGGGGGTTGCCTGTGGTATTATCTCAAGGCTGAATGTGGATTGAGCCCCCCCTGCGGGTGTAGTTCAATGGTAGAACACCAGCCTTCCAAGCTGGATACGTGGGTTCGATTCCCATCACCCGCTCCAGTTTTGCTGCGCTTGCTGAGCGGGAAGCACGTATATGCGCCAATAGCTCAGCAGGATAGAGCAACTGCCTTCTAAGCAGTAGGTCGGGGGTTCGAATCCCTCTTGGCGTGCCAGACGCCAAAGCAAGCGGAGCTTGATTTGGCGGGAAGATGTCCTTGCACCGTTTGTGAGGACGTTATGGTGGGATTAGCTCAGTTGGTA
>DJYJ01000006.1 GCA_002450075.1 Clostridiales bacterium UBA6981 | reverse complement strand
CTCCGGAAGCTCGGTCGGCTCGGGCGTCGGCTCAGCCGTGGGCTCGGGCGTCGGCTCCGGAAGCTCGGTCACGCTGTCCTCTGTGTATCTGCCGTTGTCCAGGCCGGCGGCCAGGGCCTGATCGCAGGTCCCCAGTACCATCAGCAGGGCAAGCAGAAGCGAGAGTACGCGCTTCGACAATTTGTTCATCTAATGCGTGCCTCCTATTCCTATACGTGGCGGCGGATCGCGCCGCCGCGCTTTATTTACTGCGCTATGGGTTTTGCTGTTTGCTTAGGGTTGTTGCGGGGTAGTTTTGCTGTTTGATTCGGGATTTGCTTTGGTCTGTGCTGTGCCTGGGTTTCTGCGGTTCTCCTGTTTGCGCGGGGTGGGTCTTGCGCTTTTCTCACTTTTCTCTTTTCCCCCTCGGATCTTACATTGGGGAAAACATGCGGCAATAGAGAGGGCTATCCCTCTCTTCCTTGTCAAAAGGTCTTTCCTTTTGACCCTTCCTTTTGGAGAGGCTCCCCTCTCCCGGACCTTGCTTCGCACAAAGCTACTTCCTGTGCGTCGAGGCCATGATCTTCCTCCCCGGCTGAGACGCCGGTCGGGCCTGGTCAATGTGCTTTTCCCCTGCGCCCGTCTGAGACGCCGAACGCAAAAGAAAATACCTGTGCGCACTTCACCTGTGCGAAAAGATGTCTCTGCGGTTTTCGCCTCTTCCCTGCCGGGTTTTCCGCGAAAGATCAAAAGGATCTGTCAGCCGCGAAAGGGCTTGTGCGCCAACGGGTTTACATAATTTGGAAGGCGCAATTTCCCTTATGACATACTTATAGTGTTCTTATTTAATATATAATGAACGAGTTGAAAAGTCAATATTTCATGACGATATAATGATGAAAAAATTTCATTAAAATGACAGACTTCCTTTTGTGGCTTTATTATACAATGGCTGGAATCAATAAAATCGTCAATAAAAAAGATTTCTGTGCGCGTTTAAAAAATATTATATATCTTTTATCTGTTTATATCTTATACCGTCTTCTGATTCTCCACGCTCCCCCCTTGCCTCCCCTCCGGAGGGAGGTGTCAGCGAAGCTGACGAAAGGGGTCTACCGCGCTCCATTCTCCCTGCCTCCCTCGCCTCTTGCCTACTCCCTGCACGGAGAAGGTGCCCCCGGTTCACAAACCGGGGGCGGATGAGGTCCTCCCTCGCGCGCGCACGCGCGCGATTTATTATATAGTAGGCTCTGCTGCCCACAGGTCAGCAAAGCCCTCTCACAATTCTCTTGTTGTTTTCCCCGTCTTGTGTTATGCTTCTTACCGTATAGGAGTGTGAATTTCCTTGAGAATGAGAAGAAAACCCAACCTGGACGCGCGTATGGAGCGATGCGCCGACCTGTTGGTAGAGACCCCTGAAGAGTTCAAAGACCGCTGGTGCGAGAGCTTCGGCGGATTTCGCAGCGTGCGTATCGAGCTCGGCTGCGGCAAGGGCCGCTTTACCGCGGACTGTGCCGAGGCCGACCCCGACGTCCTGCTCATCGCGATCGAGCGCGACCCCAGCGCCCTTGTCATGGCCATGGAGCTTGCCCGCTCGCGCGAGATCCAAAACGTGCGCTATCTCCTCGGCGACGTCGGCATGCTCGACGCCGTCTTTGCCCCCGGCGAGGCGGAGCGCATTTATCTCAACTTCCCCGATCCCTGGCCGAAGAGCCGCGACGCCAAGCTGCGCCTCACCGCGCCGAACTTCCTGCGCCGCTACGCCCAGGTACTCGCCGCGGGCGGCGAGCTGCAGTTTAAAACCGACAACACCCCTCTCTTCGATTGGTCGCTTGACCAGTTTGCCGCCGAGGGCTGGACGCTGCGCGAGGTCACGCACGATCTGCACGAAAACGGCGTCACCGGCATCCTGACCGGCTATGAGGCCAAGTTCATCGATCAGGGGCTGAAGATCAACCGCCTTGTCGCCGTACGCGAGCCGGAGACAAAAACGCTCGCTGACGGCGAAGTGCCGCGTCTGCGCGACGCCTCGCTCTGTGACGCCCGCGGCTATGACGAAAGCAAAGAGACCCACGCGAAAAAGGAGCACCGGCTATGAGATTCATTTCCTGGAACGTCAACGGCCTGCGCGCTGCGCGCACCAAGGGCTTTGACGATATCTTTCTCGCCCTCTCGCCGGACTTCTTCTGTCTCCAGGAGACGAAGATCCACCCCGGCCAGGTCGACATTGCCTTTGACGGCTATGAGAGCTATTGGTGCTACGCCGAGAAAAAGGGCTATTCCGGCACCGCGATCTTCACGCGCCATACGCCCCTTTCTGTCAGCTATAACCTCGGTATCGAGGAGCACGACCATGAGGGTCGCGTCGTCACGCTGGAATACGAGGACTTTTATCTTGTCTGTGTCTACACGCCCAACGCCCAGGACGGTCTCAGGCGCATCGACTACCGCATGTCCTGGGAGGACGCTTTCCGGGACTATCTGCTCGCGCTCGACGCGAAAAAGCCCGTCGTCGTCTGCGGCGACATGAACGTCGCCCACGAGGAGATCGACCTGAAAAACCCCAAGACCAACATCGGCAACGCCGGCTTTTCCTATGAGGAGCGCGGCAAGTTCACCGAGCTGCTTGCCTCGGGCTTTACCGACACCTTCCGCTTTCTCTACCCTGATCGGCGCGACGCCTATTCCTGGTGGAGCTACCGCGCCGCCGCGCGCGAGCGGAACGTCGGCTGGCGCATCGACTATTTCCTGGTCTCCGACCGGCTGCGCGAGAACATAAAAGAGGCCTTTATCCTGCCGGAGGTCACCGGCTCTGACCACTGCCCCGTGGGGCTGGATCTCACATGGTAAGCATCGGCGGCGTTTCCCTCGGCGGCGCGTTCGCGCTTGCGCCGATGGCGGGCGTGACCGACTTTGCCTTTCGTCAGCTCTGCCGTGAAAAGGGCGCGGCCTACACCGTCACCGAGATGATCAGCGCCAAGGCGCTGTGCTATCACGACGAGAAAACAAAATCGCTTCTCTATATGCCCCCCGACGAGCACCCCTCCGCCGTCCAGATCTTCGGCCACGAGCCCGAGATCATGGCCGAGGCCGCGCCGATGGCGCGCGAGCTCTCCGGCGCGGATATCGTCGACATCAACATGGGCTGCCCCGTGGGCAAGATCGTCAAGAGCGGCGACGGCTCGGCGCTGATGCGCGATCCCGAGCTTGCCGGCCGCATCGTCGAAGCGGTCGTCAAGACCGCCGGCTGCCCTGTCACGGTCAAATTCCGCAAGGGCTTTGACGGCGGACATGTCAACGCCGTCGAATTTGCCCGCGTCTGTGAGAGCGCCGGCGCTGCCGCGCTCACCGTCCACGGGCGCACCAGGGCCCAGATGTACGCCGGGCGGGCGGATTGGGATATTATCCGCAACGTGGCCGCCGCCGTCACGATCCCCGTGATGGCAAACGGCGATATCTTCACCCCCGACGACGCGGTTCACATCCTGCGCTACACCCGTTGCGCCGCAGCGATGATAGGCCGCGGCGCCTTCGGCAATCCCTGGCTTTTTGAGCAGGCCAACGCCGCCCTCGCCGGAGAGGAGATCCCTCCCCTGCCGCCCTTTGCCGAGCGCATCGACAACGCCGTGCGGCAGATCGAGCTGCTGGCGGAGGCGCGCGGTGAACATCTCGCCTGTCTCGAGGCGCGCCACCATCTGCCGTGGTATCTGCGCGGCGTGGCGTACTCCGCCGTCTACCGCGCGGCGCTGACGCATGTCGAAACGCTTGAGGACATCCGAAAAATCGCAAAAGACATGAAGCGCGATTTGAAATAAACAGAAATCTTCCTTTTGAGAAAGGAGGGAGCGCCCTTGGACGAAGATAGGATCCTTTCGGCCGTGCAGGCCGTATTGGACGGAGACGGAAACGCCTTTGAGGACATCGTCCGGACGTATGAAAAGAACGTATACAACATCGCCCTGCGCATGACCGGCGACCGCGAGGACGCGCTGGACATCTCGCAGGAGGCCTTTCTGAAGGCCTACCACTCCCTGCCGAGCTTCCGCGGCGAAGGGAAATTTTCCGTCTGGCTGTACCGGATCGTCTCGAACACCTGTCTTGACTTTCTGCGCAGCCGCTCGCGCCGCAACGAGGTCTCGCTGAGCGTGGAGGACGAGGGCGGCGAGCGCTCCGAGATGGAGATAGGCGACGACACGCTCTCGCCCGAGCGTCTTTACGAGCGCAAGCTCACGCGCGAGGCGCTGCAGCGGGGTCTTCTGCAGTTGCCGGAGGATCAGCGCAAGATCCTTCTGCTGCGTGAGATCGAAGGGCTGAGCTATGACGAGATCGCGCGCGTCCTCTCGATCGAGGGCGGCACGGTCAAGTCCCGCATCTACCGCGCCCGGCGCAAGCTGTGCGAATTTCTGGCCGGAGACGGGAACATTTCTCCTTCCGCTTCGTCGAATAAAACGGGAGGAGGTGACATGCCGTGAAGGACTGCGCATATTATCAGGAGCTGATCAGCTGCCTGCTCGACCGCGAGCTGACCGTCGAGGAAGGCCAGAATCTGGCCGCGCATGCGCGCACCTGTCCGGAGTGTCAGGCGGTCTATACCGCGTTCTCTTCTCTGTCCGGCATGCTCTCCGGCGATTTGATCGATCCCCCCGAGGAGCTCGGCGAGTATGTGATGGCTGAGATCCGGCGCGATGCGATCCGCGAACGTCATAAGGCGCCAAAGCTGAACCGGAAAGCTTTGTCTCTCGCGGCTGCCGCGGTGCTGGTGATCGGGCTTGGCGCACTTACGCTGCCCCGCCTGCTCGGGCGAAAAGGCGCGGCGATGAGCGCGGCGCCTCAGGCTGCTGTGGAATACGCCGCAGCAGAAGAAGCCAGCACTGCCTACGGCGCGCTTGCCGACGACTCCCCCGCCGAATTCGGCACGCCGATCCCGGTGTCCGATTCCTTTGCAGCACCGGCCAAGGACACGACGATGAGCGAGCAGGAAATGATCAATGAAGCGATCGCCCGCTCCGAGGAGCCGGAAACAACCGCCGAGATCGTGGATGTGAGCGGTCAGGGCCGCGGCAGACGGATTTCGTCGCTGCTTGTCGGAACGCCGGGCGATCTGCCCGCCTCCCGCACACCGGACCGGAGATTTCTTCTTCGCTTTGACGTCGACGGCGTCAGCAGCCAGGTGCTGATCAGCGTTTACGGCGAAAAGGTTTTCTACATCTCCCTCTCCGGAGAAGAGAGCGACATGATGCTCGCCGATTGCTCGTGGCAGACGCTGCGCAGCGCGATCTACAACTGAGATGACAACCCCATCACAAAGACGGTCGGGCAGATGCCCGGCCGTCTTTTGGAGTTGAAAACCGATTTTGAATATGTTATAATTCTGACAGAATGAATGTGCAAGGAGAGAGAAATCGTGAAGCGCATCAAGGTTTCTAACAATGTGATCCGCCGTTTGCCGCGCTATCTGCGCAAGTTGGATGATCTCAAGGCAAACGGTGTGAGCCGCATTTCCTCTTTCAGTCTCGGCCAGCAGCTCGGGCTGACGCCTTCGCAGATCCGCCAGGATTTCAGCTGCTTTGGGGAATTCGGGCAGCAGGGTTACGGCTATAATGTCGCCGCGCTGCGCGACGAGATCGCTTCTATTCTTGGCATGAACCGCGGGTTCAAGGCCATTCTGGTCGGCGTCGGCAATATCGGCCACGCGCTGATGGACAACTTCTGCTTCAGCGAATGGGGCTTTACGCTTGCCGCCGCATTTGACATCGATCCCGCGATCGTCGGCACGACCACCAACGGCGTCACGGTGCGCAGTATGGACGAGTTGCTGGATTATCTCGCCGGCAACCAGATCGACGTCACCGTTCTCACTGTTCCGAAGGAGGCCGCCGCGGCCGTCGCCAAGCTTCTGTGCGACAACGGGATCCGCGCGATCTGGAACTTTACGAACGTCGAGCTGACCGAGCCGAACAGCCCTACTCTTGTTGAAAACATCCACTTTTCCGACAGTCTTCTGTCTCTCAGTTATTTTGTGGCGGAGCGCTATGACGAGGAGGCGGCCCACGCCGCACGGCTTGAGCGTATGGAAAAAGCAAAAGAGCAGTGAGCAAAGCTGCCGAATAAAAAGCTTCCCCGACGGGAAGCTTTTTGTTTATTCGAGGGTTTTATGAAACGATACGATCTGATTTTTGACATTGACGGCACCATTTGGGATTCCTGTGAGGCGGTGCATGACAGCTGGCGCGTTTCGCTCCGGAAGCGGTACGGCTGCTTCGGCTCTCCCAGTATAGAACAGGTACGCTCGATCATGGGCAAGACACCCGATGAGATCGCGCAGCTTCTTTTCTCGCGCTTCGGCTCGAATGCCCGCGCGGTGTTCGACGCGCTGTCGGAGGATGAATGTGCGTATCTCGCCGCAAACGGTGCCGCGCTCTACCCCGGGGCAGCGGAGACGCTTCGCGCCCTGTCCGGGCAGCATAGGCTCTTTCTCGTGAGCAACTGTCAGGCGGGCTATGTCGAGGCGCTCTATGCCGCCACCGGTCTTGGCTCCTGCTTTGAGGACGCGCGCTGCGCCGGGGTGACAGGGCTGGATAAGGCCGGCAATCTGCGCGCGCTGATCCGTGACCGGGCGCTTGAAAATGTCTGCTTCATCGGTGACACCGAGGGTGACGAAAGCGCTGCCCGCGAGGCGGGCTGCGGCTTTGTCCACGCCGCTTACGGCTTCGGCTCCGCCAAGGCGCCCGACGCCGTATTGCACAGCTTTTCGGAGCTGCCGGCACTGATCAGAACGTTTGAGGAGGAGCATGACCATGTCTGATACGATAGCCGCCATTGCTACCGGCGCCCAGGTCGCTGCGATCGGGATCGTGCGCCTCTCCGGCGAGCGGGCGATCGAGATTGCCGATGCGCTCTTCACGCCGCAGTCCGGAAAAGCCATGTCCGAGTGCGCGCCGCACACGCTGGTATACGGCCGCGCACACGACCGATCCGGCGCGCTGCTCGATCTGTGTCTGTGCACGATCAGCCGTGCGCCGCACAGCTATACGGGCGAGGATACGGCCGAGTTTCAATGCCACGGCTCCCCCGTCGTGCTGCGTTCACTGCTCGACGAGATCTTCTCGCTCGGCGCCAGGCAGGCGCTGCCCGGCGAGTTCACCAAGCGCGCCTTTTTGAACGGGCGGCTTTCCCTCACCTCTGCCGAGGCCGTTGCCGATATCATCGACGCCGAAAATGCCGAGAGCGCCAGGAACGCGGCCAGTCAGCTTGCGGGCGCGCTCCGTGAGCGAACGGAAAAGATCTATTCGGATCTCGCCGACATCAGCGCCCACTACCACGCTGTACTGGATTATCCCGACGAGGATATCGAGCCGTTCCGCATGGAGGCATATAGGGCCGCGCTCGGTGAGGCAAGGGACACGCTCGCTTCCCTGCTCGCCACCTTCTCACGCGGCAAGCTGATGTCTGCCGGGATCCCGGCCGTGATCGTCGGCCGGCCGAACGCGGGAAAAAGCTCGCTGCTCAACGCGCTGCTCGGGTATGAGCGTGCGATCGTTACCCGCATCCCCGGCACGACGCGCGATACGATCGAGGAGAAGCTGAAGCTCGGCTCACTCACGCTGCGTCTGATCGACACCGCCGGCATCCGTGAGACGGACGACGAGGTCGAGCGTCTCGGCGTGGAACGCAGCCGCAGCGCGATCGAGCGCGCGGAACTGCTGATCGTCGTCGTGGACGGAAGCGAGGAGCTGACCGCGGAGGACGCGGCGCTTCTTACCGAGGCCGAGCGCGCGCCCCGCGCCGTCGTCGTGCTGTCCAAGAAGGATCTCTCCGGCGGCATTACGCTTGACACGACACTTCCGACCGTCAACGTCAGTTCCCTCACCGGAGAGGGCATCGAGGCGCTTGAAAATACGATTGCAGCCATGTTCCCGCTGCCGGACGTCCCGGCCGGCGAGATCCTGACCAACGTCCGCCATGCCGAGGCGGTCGGGCGCGCGCTTGATTCTGTCCGCGGCGCGCTTGAAGCGCTGGAGAGCGGCGCAACGCCGGACATCGTTCTGACGGAGAGCGAGGGCGCGATGGCTGCGCTCGGCGAGCTTGACGGACGCACGGTGCGTGAGGACGTTACAGAGCGCATTTTCCGGCGTTTTTGCGTGGGAAAGTAACTCTTGACAAGGCTTTTCCCCTGTGCTATCATAATCGGGCAGCGTTAAAGGCGCTGTGTGTTTTTCGGCTTTGCGTGCAGAAGTACCCAAGAGGCCGAAGGGGCTCCCCTGCTAAGGGAGTAGGTGTCTAAAAAGCACGCGAGGGTTCAAATCCCTCCTTCTGCGCCAGAGAAACAGCTTGATTTCATTAAGATTTCAAGCTGTTTTTCTTTTCTTCCTCCATTTTTGCTGTTGTAAAGTATTGTCTGCTGCTTTGGCTTCCTTTGTTTTCTGCTTAGTTTTCTGCTTACAGGTCGAAAAAGACGATTTTGCCCCCGGAAAGTGGTCACACTTCCGGGGGCTTTTCTCATGCCATGTTCTCAATATATGCCTGCATCCGGGCGGCGCTGTCCTCCTTCATCTTTTCCGAAGTGTGGCCGTACACGTCGAGGGTAAAGGCAGCTGTGGCATGACCGAGGTTGTCTTGCACGGTCTTGATAGGATCGCCGTTCTGCAGCGAGAGCACCGCGAACGTATGCCGGAGATTATGTACCCGGCTTTCCGGCGCGCCGATCTGCTCAGCCAGCTTCTTATATGCCTTGTACAGCATCGTAACATCGAGGTGACGCCCGCTGTCGCGGGTGAACACAAGGCCGGTCTTGCGCTCCTCCATGTCTTGCCAGCCTTGCCAGGCCTCACTGGCTTTAAGCCGCTGCTCGATCTGCGCTTTCTGCTGCTCCTTCAAGAGCTGTATCACGAAGGGCGCGGCGGTGATTGTCCGGGCCTTGTCATTCTTCAGAGGGGCAAAGGTATATCCTCCATCCCGTTCCGGGCGCTTCTGCAGCTGCTTGTTGATTTTGAGTGTTCCTGTTTTGAAGTCCACGCAATCCCATGTAAGCCCTGCGGCCTCTCCCTCGCGCAGACCGGTAAAGAGGATCAGCTTATAAACCCGCTCATATTCGTGGCCTGTACAGGCGGCCATAAGTGCCTTTACCTGGGTATCCGTGAGCGGGTGAATTTCCTTTTTCTCCACGCGGGGAAGAGTAACCCTCTCGGCGGGATTGTTTTTGATATAGCCCACATCAACGGCGGTTGAAAGCGCCTTGCTCATAATCCCGTGGATGTTCTTCACGGTCTTGGCCGAAAGTGGCTCCTGTCGGGTGACAGGCTTCCCGGTTTTTTCGTCCTTCTCGGTAACCGTGCGGCCCGTCCGCTGCAGCTCGTTATAAAAGCTCTGAATCTGTACCGGGGTGAGCTTGGCAAGCTTCACAGCGCCAAGAGCGGGCTTGATATGCGTCCGGGTCATACTGCTGTATTGCGTGACCGTCAAATACTTCTT
The DNA here is from genome assembly GCA_002450075.1 of Clostridiales bacterium UBA6981. GTDB lineage: Bacteria > Bacillota > Clostridia > Oscillospirales > Oscillospiraceae > Limivicinus. The sequence goes on along the minus strand of DJYJ01000006.1, from coordinate 3,532 downwards.
GTCGCCGCAATAGTCCTTGAGCCAGATATCGAACCAATCGCCAACGGTGATTTTGGACGGCTCAAAGAACTCTCCGTTTTGGACGGCCACGGCTGCGGCCTGCATCTTCTCCCGGACTTCTTTTTGCGTCTTGCCGGTGAAGGCCTTGCGGATCTGCTTTCCAGTTCCGGGATCCGCGCCCACTGTGATTTGAGCCTCCCAAAAATCATATTTTTTCCCGTTCCGGGTTACAGTCTTTCGATAGATCGAGCCAGTGCCCTGTGCGCGTCGTGTGTCTTTCTTACTCATTTCCGGCCCCTCTTTCTTCAATCAGACGTTTAACATCATTAGCAAATCGCTCTGTCTTTTTGTAGTTTTTAATCTCTAAATCATAATGTTTTTCTTTCAATTTTTTTGCGCGTTCTATCAGTTTATCAATGCCGTAATCACGAGCCAGATTACGGCAGTACCTTTCAAAGCAGTAAGCACGATTTTCTAAGTAGCCCTCGTAAACCGATGCCTCCGAATAGTCCTCAGATTGCTCAATATTGTCTAGGCCAGCTTCAGCTATCTTTAGTGAGGCATCGAATAGGAAAACTTCCCCGGCAAAATCGTGCCCATGATGAATAAGGAAATCGTTTAGAGCTTCTATGTAGCTTGCTTTTGAAATCTGCCTCAGCGCATGAACAGCATCGACGGATAAGCCTGTATAGACCGCTGCGGCTTGCACATCCGCATTTGGAGAATAGTGTTCAGAAATGCAGAGAAGCCAATCTACGGAAACGCCATAGTGTTTTGCGAGCTTTCCAACTTCTCTATAATCAACTCCACGATCTATTTCATCGTTTTCAAGAGCCCAAATTTTTGATTTTGGAACACCTGTTGCGGCTGTTACTTCATCCATAGTTTGCTTTCCGTGCTTATTGCGCTCAATACGTGCATCTTTGAATCTTTCGCCGCGGGTGAGCTTGATATTGTTCATAATACCATCCGTTCTAAATATGTAATTTTTCGTTTTTTCTGTTCCAAAAATAATTGTTTATTGAACATGCGGCACAAGCTGTGACAATTGCTATAATTGGAACAGCAGCAACAACAAGTTCTATTTGTAGAGTATCATAGAACCATCATGCTGTCAACAACGCTTTGGAGGTAGAGCATGAAAAACCTGGAAGTCCGCACGGCAGCAAAGAGCGCTGGCGTAAAGCTATGGGAAATCGCCGAAGTTCTCGGCATTACAGACGGCAACTTTTCCCGTAAGCTGCGTCGGGAGTTGCCCAGAAAAGAGCAAGAACAAATCATTGGAATCATTAATGAGATTGCGGCGGAGCGGGAGGGAACGGCATGAGCGACAATCTTAAGCGACAGGTGGCACCGTCTGAAAAGATTCTCATTAATTCCACAGAAGGTGCGGCGCTTCTTTCTATTAGCCGTCCGACGCTATATCGTTTAGCGCAGATAGACGGGTTTCCTGTTGTCCGCATCGGATCCCGCACACTATTCAAGCGCAGAGAACTCGCTGCCTGGTTCGACACTCATCCGGAGGTGTTGCAGAAATGAGCGAAACAAAAAAGGCCGCCCAGGTGTTGCAGCACCAGGACGGCGAAGGGAAGCAATTAACCATGCCAAGCGTAAGACTTCCCGAGAAAAAGCATAGCACGGGCGGCACCGAAAAACAAAGCCTGATCGCCTCGCTGCTTCCTTCTGGATCCGAGCGGGCCGTGTCGCTGCGACGCCTGGCCGATATCACAGGGCTCTCAACGCGAGAAGTCAGGCGGGCGATTCAAAGGGAGAGACTGTTGGGTTTTCCTATCTGTGAACTCGGCCGGGGCTACTTCTTAGCCGAAAACGAAGAGGAACGCCGCCGCTGGGTGCGCTCCATGAGAGGCAGAGCGAGGCAGATCCTCAAGGCGGCCCGTGCTGTGGAACGAGGAGGCGCATCGAATTGATAGATTATTTCGCCTTCTTTCTTTCCTACCATGAAGCCATTAAAGACTTGCCCGATTCTGAGCGGCTATGCGCATATGATGCCATTGTGCGTTACGGCTTGTATGGCGAGGTCATTGATGGCATGACGCCAACCACACGAATTATCTTCACTCTTGCCAAACCGACGCTTGATAGCTCCAGAGAACGGCGCCGAGTAAATACAGAGAATGGCAAAAAGGGCGGGCGGCCTAAAGGGTCAACATCAAAACCCAGCGGTTTTTTTGATGGAAACCCATCGGTTTTACTGGAGAAGGAAAAGGAAGAGGAAGAGGAAACGGAAAAGGAAATGGGCGTGGAATCGGCAGCGGAGGGGGCGCGGGGGAACCGAACAACCGCCTGCGAAAACGCAGCCGACAGCAGCAGAGAGCACGACCTGTCACCGGAACAAGAATTCGAGGAAAAGCGGCGGAAAGCCATTGAATCACTCAATTTTAGAACTTCTAAAGGATTTTAGAGGCCCGCTGTCATTTGTCAGCAACTCGCAGGCACTTGACAGCAGATGATATCAACCGCCTGCATTTTCGCAGGCGATAGGAGGAACATTATGCCGAACTCATGCAGGAAGGGCGCGGACGGGGAGCGGGATTATTGAGCCGCCGCGCTGCGGGCGGTGTGCCTATTGCCGGAGGACAAAGAAGCTGAGCGGGCCGGTCTCGCTGGCCGAGTTTGAAAAGGAGTGAAATGATATGTCCATTACAATCGAGATTGACACAAGCGAACTTGACAGCTTGGTTGATGGTCTCAAAAAGCGACTGACGCCGGCACAGGTAGACCGGGTCATGTCTTCCGTTCTGCGGGATACCGCCGAGCACACAAAGAATATTCTCAAGCGGGCGATCCCGGAACACTACTACGCGACGCCGGGCGAGGTTGGCAAAGCTGTAGGGAAAGCAAGCGTTACCTCTGGCGGCTTGGGTGTTGGCTGCTGTATTCCTATCACCGGCGTGCGGAAATCTATCGGCGGCGGCTTTTCCGCTACCGGCGGGGCGCGAGGCTGGGAAAGTCTGCGCAAGCGCTACCGGGTAAAAGCGCGCATTGTAAAAGGTGCGCAGAGTACCTTACCGCAGAATATGAGCAGCTACGGCGGACAAGCACCGTTCCGGAACCTGGGGCCGTCGCTGCGATCATTCAAAGACGCAAACGGTAATACAATTGCCAGGGGCGCTATTGGCCCGGACGGTGCCTTTGAGAAGTATCCGAAATCCTCACTCGGCAGGCAGGTATTTACCAGAGGAGCAAAGGGCCGCCTGCCTATCAAGAAGGTGGTCGGTATTGCTATCCCACAGATGGCAGCGAACCAGGCGAGAGAAGATATAGAGGCAGGGATCCGGGAACACCTGGAAAAAAGCACGGCGGAAAAGCTCAACGCTCTTGTCCGGGGCGGGGGCTGACGCTGCCCGGCTTCCTGTTCTTTTATCAATGAAATCTACGTAAAAGGTACTGTAACGGAAGAGGGCACCCTTTGCGGATGCTGCGAGTGCGCCGTAGCTCTAATTTTTGTATAAAATAATTACATTTCATTCATTTGTTTTGTTCAAAATAATCGAGTAGGAGGGGCTGAATA
>DJYJ01000062.1 GCA_002450075.1 Clostridiales bacterium UBA6981 | reverse complement strand
CGAAACAGTAGTGAGTACCTTCTCCTTCACTTTGGCAAGCTGCTTTTCCACGCTCTTCCGCCACACAAAGGTATACCGCCCCGCACGGCTCTCCAGTTTCGTCCCGTCGATGAAGACCGTCTCGTGATCCGTTTCTCCCTGCGCCTCCAGATACCGCACATACTGGTAAAACAGATCCTCCACCGCCTCTGCGCACCGTCCTGCCCGAAAGCGTGAGATCGTGCTGTGATCCGGTACAGGCTCGTCCCACAGCAGCCACTTGAAGTCTATTCGGTAACGGCATGCCTCTTCCAGTTTCCTTGTTGTGTAGATACCGCATTGGTATCCGTATACCAGAATCTTGAACAGCACTCGCGGATCGGTAACCGATTTCCGTCCTCTGGACGAATACGCTGCATACAGTTTCCTGTAATCCAGTTCCTCAAGCTGGGCGTTGGTCAGCCGTACGGGTGCGTCTTCCGGCAACATGATTTCGCTGTTCAGTGTAAATACCAGTTGACCATTCCGCTCAACTAAGGTACACTGTTCTTGCGTTACTGATTGTTTTTTCACACCTACAACTTTAACGCAAAATGAAGCACCAGCCAAGTCCTTTTTGGACCTAACTGGTGCTTTTGTTATGTAGCGCTATTTTGCAACGCGCCCTTGCTTGCCTAAAAAAGGAAATCAGCCGCCGAAAACGGAGAGGAGGAAACCGGCCGCGATCGCCGAGCCGATGACGCCGGCCACGTTCGGACCCATGGCGTGCATGAGCAGGAAGTTGGACTTGTTGTACTTGCGTCCGACATCCTGGCTTACGCGAGCGGCCATCGGGACGGCGGAGACGCCGGCCGAGCCGATCAGCGGGTTGATCCGGCCGCCGGAGGTCTTGTACATCACGATACCGCCCAGCAGGCCGCCGACCGTGGAGATCGAAAAGGCAATCAGACCGAGAACGATGATCTTGATCGTGTTGAGGTTCAGGAAGTTCTGCGCTACCATCGTCGCGCCGACAGAGGTCGCGAGGAAGATCGTCACGATGTTCATCAGCGCGTTCTGCGCCGTGTCGGACAGGCGGTCGGTCACGCCGCATTCGCGGAACAGGTTGCCCAGCATCAGGCAGCCGATCAGCGGAGCGGTCGAGGGGAGGAGGAGAATGACGAAGGTCGCGACCACGACCGGGAAGATGATCTTCTCGGCCTTGGAGACCTCGCGGGTCTGCTCCATTTTGACGACGCGCATCTTTTCGGTGGTCATCATCTTCATGAGCGGGGGCTGGATCATCGGGATCAGCGCCATATACGAATACGCCGCGATCGCGATCGGCCCGAGCAGCTCGGGGGCAAGCTTGGTAGTGAGGAAGATGGCCGTGGGGCCGTCCGCACCGCCGATGATGCCGATGGAAGCGGCCTGAGGGCCGGTGAAGCCAAGCAGCACCGCGCCGAAAAAGGCCACGAACACGCCGAGCTGCGCCGCCGCACCGAGAAGAAGACTCTTGGGGTTGGAAAGCAGCGGGCCGAAGTCGGTCATGGCGCCGACACCCATAAAAATCAGCGACGGGTAAATGCCGGCCTTGACGCCGATGTAGAAGAAGTCAAGCAGGCCGGCGTTCGCCATGATGTGACCGTAGCTGTGATAATACGGGCTCGTGGAATCGAGGAAAGCCGACCACAACTCCGGGTGATACATAGCGTTATCGCCCATGCCGATAAAATAGCTGAGGTTGGAGAGAAGGCAGCCAAAGGCGATGCCGCAAAGAAGCAGAGGCTCAAATTTTTTGGCGATGCCCAAATACAGCAGAATGAAAGCGATGACGATCATCACAAGGTTTTTCCAGCCCCCGTCCGTGAGAAAGAAGGCTGCAAACCCGGACTCCATCGCAAGCTTCTGCACAGTTCCGAGTATATCCATCCGTTGCCCTCCGTTAGCCGATCACGACGAGCGGCGTGCCGGTCTCGACGACCTGACCCTTCGATACGGCGATCTGAGCGACGCTGCCGCTCTTCGGCGCGACGATCTCGTTTTCCATCTTCATGGCCTCGAGAACGATGAGCACATCGCCTTCCTTGACTGCCTGACCCTGGGCAACATTGATCTTGAGAATGTTGCCGGGCATCGGGCTCTTGACGACCTCGCCCGTAGCGAGAGCCGCGGCCGCAGGAGCGGGAGCCGGAGCAGCAGCGGGAGCGGCTGCCGCAACGGGAGCGGCGGCAACAGGAGCAGCCGCGGGAGCGGGAGCATAGGCTTCGTATTCGTCGATGAGCATGGCCTCGCCGGCCTCGACCTCGACCTCATAGGTGCGCTTGTTCAGAGTTACCTTATATTTCATTTCTCACTGTCCTCCTTGATTTCCTTGATGGAAAGGAACCGCAGCTCGTTGAGCGGCTTGCCGAGCGAGTCGGCAACGATGGCCATGATCATGGCGGCGTCCTTCGGGTCGGTATCATAGAGCTTCAGCTCGCCGGCAGCGCCGGGAGCTTTTTCTTTCACCGGCGCGGGGGCGGCCTTCACCTCGGCTGCGGGAGCGGGCTGCTCGGCCTTTTTCTTCGGCGCCATCAGCTTGCCCTGCACCATGACGACGATCATCAGCAGCACAAGCCCGAGAAACACCACCAGATAGCCCAGCAGAGCCGTCAGCGCAGCATTCGGGATGGAAATGTTGATAAGATCCATTCTCTTACGCCTCCGTTATCGTATAGCGGACGACCTTCTCTTCCTTGGCCTTGCGTTCCTCAAAGAACTTCTCGGCGACCTGCGGGAAGGAGATATAGCTCAGCACGTCCTCTTCGCAGCGGGCGGTATCACCGAGCTTCTCGGCGGCCTTCTCATAGGTGTCGGTCGGAAGCGAGTCGGCATAGCGTCCCTCGACCGGCTTGAGGTCGCCAAGGATCTTGGCGCGCACTTCCTCGTTGATCGGGGCGGGGGTACGGCCGTATTCGCCGCGGCAGTAGGCCTTGATCTCGGCACCGACGTTCTTGTAGCGCTCGCCGGCCAGAACGTTCTGCACCGCCTGGGTGCCGACAAGCTGGCTGGTGGGCGTGACAAGGGGAGGATAGCCCATGTCCGCACGGACCTTCGGCGTCTCGATGAGAGCTTCGTCAAACTTGTCGAGAGCATTGAGGCTCTTGAGCTGGCTGAGAAGGTTGGAGAGCATGCCGCCGGGGATCTGATAGGTCAGGCAACGGGTATCCGTCGCCATGGAGATCGGATTGAGGATGCCCTTTTCGAGGAACTCGGCACGCAGAGGCTTGAAGAAGTCGGCCATTGCGTTGATGGACTTCTCGTCGAGATCGACCTCATAGCCAAACTCCTTGAGCGCGTAATACAGGGTTTCGGTCGCGGGCTGCGAGGTGCCGCCGGAGAACGGGGAAATAGCGGTGTCGATCACATCGGCGCCGGCTTCGATGGACTTGAGGTAAGTCATGAAGGCAAGTCCGGTGGTGCAGTGCGTGTGCATCACGACGGGCAGATCAACTGCATCCTTGATCGCGGAAACGAGATCATAAGCAGCTTTCGGCGTGAGGATACCGGCCATGTCCTTGATGCAGATGGAGCTGACGCCCATGGAGGCAAGCTCCTTGACCATCTCGACGTATTTCTCGAGCGTGTGGACCGGGCTGGTGGTGTAGGAGATCGCGCCGGAAGCCATCGCGCCGGAGTTGACGGCCTCTTCCACAGCGACCTTCAGGTTGTTGACGTCGTTGAGGGCGTCAAAAATACGGATGATGTCGATGCCGTTGCGGACGGCGGCGCGGACGAAGCGGCGCACAATGTCGTCAGGATAGTGCTTGTAGCCGAGAATGTTCTGACCGCGAAGCAGCATCTGGAGCTTGGTGTTGGGCAGCTTGGCGCGAAGCTTGCGCAGGCGCTCCCACGGGTCTTCGCCGAGGAAGCGCAGACACACGTCAAAGGTGGCACCGCCCCAGCATTCGACGGAGTAGAAGCCCGCTTTGTCAATGGTGTCAAGGATAGGCTCAAACTGATTATAGCCGAGCCTGGTTGCGATCAGCGACTGGTTGGCGTCACGCAGCACGGTTTCGGTAAACTGTACTTTCTTCATGGCTCCTCCTGTGATTGTTTGATTGAGAATCATTGGATAAAAAACGCTTGACAACATTATAACATTTCACAAAAATAAATCCAGTATTTAATTTGTGTTTTCACAATCCAACAAGAAAAAAGGTAAAAAGACAAAAAATAATGCGGGGAATTGTACACATTTGCCATAGATCAGCCGCCGGGGAAAAAATAAAAAACCCGCGGACCCAAAAGGGTCCGCGGGAGGAGAAAGATGCATCGTCAGATGACGCGGCGTGCGATAAAGCCGCGGGTGTTGTAGTAGCCGCTGAGCTCGGAAATGATGACGCCGGTGGTGTAGGTCGAAGCGTGGATGAACTTGTTGTTGCCGATGTAGATACCCACGTGACCGATATAATCCGCGCTCGAGTAGAAGCAGAGCAGGTCGCCCGGCTGGAGAGCGGAGGTGTCTACCGCGACGCCGTTGCGCGCCTGGTCGCAGGCAACACGGTTGAGCGTGATGCCGAAGTGACCGTAGACATAGGTCGTAAAGCCGGAGCAGTCAAAGCCGCTCGGCGAGGTGCCGCCCCATACGTATGGATAGCCCTCATACTGGAGCGCGTACTCGACGATCTGTCTGCCAAGCTCGGTGGAGTTGGTGTCGTCGCCGATCTCGGTCGTGACGCGTCCTTCAGCGACATACTGGCTGTAGACATAGCCGGAGGTACCGTCGATCGTGACGGCCTTCCACTGGCCGGACGTGCCGGTGATCGTCAAGGCCTTACCGTAGTTGTAGACGCCAAGGATACCGTACTCCGTCGACGGACCGCTGCGGAAGCGGACGTCGTTTCCGGTGATGTAGCCCGCGATCGAGGTCGTCTCGACAGGCGCGGGCGTCGGTTCGGGCGTAGGCTCGGGCGTGGAAGAGGGAAGATCCGGAATATCTCCGCCGTCAGAAACGACGTAAGAGCTGTAAACATAGCCGGAGGTACCGCCGATCGTGACGGCCACCCAGTTCCCGGAACGTCCCGTGATCGTCAGCGTTGTGCCGTTGTCGAGCGAGTCATAGATTGCATAGGTCGTATCGGGACCGGAGCGGAAATAGACATAGTCGCCTCTGATATGACCGGGCGTACCGCCGGAGGTGTCCGTCTGAGCCGGAGCGGGCGTGGGCGCCGGGGTCGGCGCAGGCGTCGGAGCGGGGTCAGGTTCAACAGACGGAACGCTCACATTGTCGCCAAGCGTGACATAATCGGCATACATATAGCCGGACTCGCCGTTGATGACGACGGCATACCAGCCGTTCGTGCTGCCGGTAACAGTAACTGCGGTTCCTTTATTATATTCGCCGAGAATGGAGTGATCCGTGCTCGGACCGCTGCGGAAGCGGACATACATCGCATTGACGGTGCCGCCTGAGGAAGCGGGAGCCGAGGGCGTTTCAACTGCGGCGGGTTCGGAGGGGGAAGCAGAGACACTGAGGTAAGCAGAAGAGATAAAACCGGAATGTCCGCCGTATGTAACACCGTACCACTCACCGTTGGACCGGTCGGTGACCGTGACAACGGTGCCTTTCGGCAGGCAGTCGTAGATCGCATATTCCGTACCGGGACCGGAGCGGAAATTGACGTCGTTGCCGGTGATTTCGGCGTCTTCCGCAAAAACAGAAACGGTCAGCAGGATACAGAACAGCGCAGCGAATGCCAGGGTTCTGAAGACATACTTTCGCATCTTTCTGTACGATTCCTTTTTTAGTTTATCTGGAGGCAAGCGCCCTTTCAAGCCAGACGACGGCGACGTCAATCGCATCGTAAAGGCTGTCCTTTTCGCTCTTTTTCACGACCCGGTCGCGGGATTTGATGGAAGGATCGGTCAACTGAAGCTGAACCGAGACCTTCGTTGCAACGTCCAGGTCTTTTACTTTTTTGGTATCGAGGATCTGAAGCATGGCAATATATTTATCGGCAAAGCTGCCGTAATAAATGATATTGTCCTTACGCTGGAGCGGATGACCCTTATACTCCAATTTTGCTGCCAATGATAGCACCTCCAGTTTTGTAATCGAAATGTAACACAATACACGGAATTTGTCAACAAGAATATTATGGTAAACCAAGTGAAAGCGGGGCAAAAGCGCCGCAAAAGTGCGTCGTCCCCTTCATTCTGGGCGGAAACGCCGAACGCGCTTCCAGCCAGAATGATCAAAAGGGAAGATCAGGGGTTTTCTTCCGCCGCTGCGGCAGCCGCAGCCTCTTCCTCGGCACGCATGGCTTCCTCCTCTTCGCGGATCTGCTCCTCAAGCTGGGGATGGAGATCGCCGAAGAGGTAGCTGTCGCCACCGATATACGGCCAATTGAAGGTTCGGTATTCCAGCCCGACATGGACGCGAAACATCACATCATGCCAGATCCGGGCGGCGGGATTGTTCCAGACGTTGATCGTTTCGGGAATGTCGTACCCGGTCCAGACGGCGGCAACGTAATACGGCGTACAGCCGACGAACCAGCGATCCTTGTTCTCGCCCGAGGTGCCGGTCTTACCTGCGACGGGCATGATACCGAGATAAGCGGCTCCGCCGGTACCGGACTCGACCGCGTTCTGCATCATATAGGTCATCGTATAGGCCGTATTGGGGCGAAACGCGACGATGGTGCGCGGCGTGTTGTCGATGACGATGTTGCCGTTGGAGTCGGTGATGCGCGTGTAGGTACGGGAATAGGTGAAGATCCCGTCGTTGACGAAGGCAGAGTAGGCCTGAGCCATCTCGCGCACGGTGATGCCGTTCGTGAGCTGACCGAGCGCCATCGGCGCATAAGAGGCGTCGTCGGGAACAAGACTGGTGACGCCGAGGCGTTCGCGCATGAAGTTGTAGCAGGTCTCGGGGCCGAGTTTGTCAACGATTTGGGCCGATACCGTGTTGAGCGACAGCTGCAGCGCTTCGTAGATCGTAATGATGCCGTAGTTTTCCCAGCTGTCGTTGTGCGGATACCAGCTTGTGCCGGACAGATAGATATCCGGCGAGTCGTTGACAAGGGTATTCGGCGTCAGCCCGAGGAGCTCGACAGCCGGCCCGTATACAGCGATGGGCTTGATGGAAGAGCCGGGCGGACGCTGGGAGCCGGTCGCTCTGTTGAGCGGGAAGTTTTGCGTCTTTTCTCCGACGCCGCCGCTCAGCCCCTTGATTTCTCCCGTGTAGGGGTCCATGATGACGATCGCGCTCTGGAGCTGCTTGTCGGTCCCGTAGGTCTGGGGGATGTTTTCGATATTTTCGTAGATGTTGTCGATATAGGACTGAATCGTCTCGTCAAGGCAGCAGAAGATCTGATAACCGCCGTTATAGACGAGATGGCGGGCGGCTTCCTTGCTGATGCCCTTCTGCTCCATCAGATCCTCGGTCACATCGGCGATAACGGCCTCTTCATAATAGGAATAAATGTTCTGCGTGTAGGTCGTGTTCTCGCGGTAGACGAAGTTGAGAGGCTCGGCCACAGCAGCCTTGTATTCATCATAATCGATGAAGCCCTGCTCATACATCTCGTGGAGGATCGTCTCCTGGCGCTGTTTGTTTGCCGCGGGGTCATAGAACGGATCGTACTGGGTCGGCTTGTTGGTGATGCCGACGATCGCTGCGCATTCGGCCAGACTCAGTTCGGAAACGTCTTTGCCGAAATAGGTCTGCGCCGCGGTCTGAACGCCCCAACAGCCCTCGCCGAAGTAAACAGCGTTGAGATACCATTCGATGATCTCGCGTTTGTCGTATTTCTTTTCCAACTCAAGCGCGCCGAAGATCTCGGCCAGCTTGCGCTGAACGGTGACCTCGTTCTTGCCCGTCAGGTTCTTGATCAGCTGCTGCGTGATCGTAGAACCGCCATAGGTATCGGACATACGGGCGAACATCTGGACAAAAGCGCCGGCCGTACGGTACCAGTCAACGCCCTTGTGCTCGTAAAAGCGCTTGTCCTCGATCGCGACGAGAGCCTTTTCCATATACCAGGGGATCTTGTCGTAATCAACCCAGATGCGTTTTTCCGTGCCGGTGAGCGTAACAAGCTCCTTCCAGCCGCCGGTCGAGTCGGTATACCAGATCGTACTGGACTCGCTGAGCTGATAGTCCTCGAGCGAGATGTCAAGCGAGGAGGACAGGCAGCTTTTGACGTAATAGGCAAAGATACAGCTGAAGATCAGCCCGGTAAGAACAAAGACCAACAACACAGAGCCGATGAGCTTGAGAATGCTGCTGAGCGTGACGGAAACAGCGTCGATCGTAAGGTCGGCAGCCTTGGAGGCAACCTCACCCGTGTCGATCCGTTTGAGCTTGCCGCGCAGCGCTTTGAGACCGGCGCCGCGTTTTTTCTTATTCTCTTCCATCTATATGAAAACACCTCCCGGGGGACAACAGGAATCAAAGATCATAATACACCATCTTATTCTGAAAAAGAATTATACCACAGCTTGTCAAAGAAGGGTAGCGATTTTATGAATTTTTCATAATTGAGTTGTTTTTATCTCTTTTTATAGACCGCGTCCGCTTAATACGACAGCCTTCGTGCAAAAAGAAAAGGACAGGAGAGATATAATTTTACCCGCTTTGAGGAATACTTCATACATAAAAACAAAAAGCGAGGAAAAGTACAGATGAAAATAGGGATAAAAACGGCGATCCTCGGCGTGATGCTCGTGCTGGCAGCCTTCTCGGCCTGGGGAGCCGTCAAAACGGTAAGGCGCGCGGAGGATCCGGTCCCGGATGAAATCTATGCCGCTCTTTGCGCCAAAAGCGGACGCGCGCAATATCTGCTACGCGAGGAGGACGGCGTAGTCGCCGTCTACCGCAGCGGGGAAAACAGAGCGGATCGTATGACCGGGATCGAAACGGCGGCGCTGAGAAGGTCCGACCGTGCCATGCTGCGCCGGGGGATCCCGGCGGAGGATATCGGCGAGGTACTGCTTCTGTTGGAAGATCTTGGCTCCTGAGCGCAGTTTTGTATTGATTTATCAAGGGTTTGTTGGTACAATAAAAGCACCAAACAAGTGGAGGGATCAAAATGAGCGAAGAATACGGCAGCGATTTTGTCACAATGGTGGACGACAGCGGCGAGGAGTTTACGCTTGAGCTGATCGAAAGCATCGACTATAACGGGAAAACCTATACGGCCTTTCTGCCGGCGGACATGGACGAGAATGATCCCGACTACGGTCTGGTCATCCTGTGCAACGCTGTGGACGAGAGCGGGGAAGAGGTCTTTGATACGATCGACGACGATGATGAGCTGGAAGACGTCTATAACCAGTTCATGCGCATCCTCTTTGACGACGAGGAAGAAGATAACACCCCGAAGCAGTAATAGTTTTTCCGCGCCTGACATATACTTTGACCGTAAGAAAGAAACGATTCCTGCTGTGCGCGTGTCGTTTCAAAAGAAACAACAGCGGCCCGTTAAACCCACATCACTTATAAGGGATGCCGATTTGAGTCTGCGGATTGCAGGCCTCCCGGCCGCCTGCGGCCGGATGTTGGAAGCAGCGAAACAGAACTTAGGCGACCCACCTGCCCATTCGTGCAGGTTATAACCGGGCCGACACGGCTCTAGCGGGAGACTCCCACAGGGAAACCTGTGGGAGTTTTTTTCGTTTCTCTTGGATTTGACGAAAAAGACCCGGAGAGCCAGAAGGCTCTCCGGGGTGCGGGAGTGTTAAGGAGTCAAAGCGTTGTGCAAAGCGCTTATAGGATCGATCAGACGATGCCCTGCGCCATCATGGCCTCGGCAACCTTCAGGAAGCCTGCCACGTTCGCGCCGACCATCAGATCGCCAGGCTTGCCGCACTCGACCGAGGCGTCATAGCAGGCCTTGTAAATATTCTTCATGATGCCGTGCAGCTTCTCGTCGACCTCGTCAAAGCTCCAGGACATACGGATGGAGTTCTGGCTCATCTCAAGACCCGATGTAGCAACGCCGCCGGCGTTGGATGCCTTGCCCGGGGAGTAGAGCAGACCGTTCCGCTTGACGACCTCGATCGCCTCGGGCGTCAGCGGCATGTTCGCACCTTCGAACACCGCCATGCAGCCGTTGTCGACCAGCGCCTGCGCGCCCTTCTCGTCCATCTCGTTCTGACTGGCGCAGGGATGAGCAATGTCGCACTTGACGGTCCAGATATTCTTGCAGCCCTCATGATACTCGCTGCCGGGAACCTCGTCGGCGTAAACGGAGATCCTTGCGCGTCTCTTTTGCTTGATATCGAAGAGCTTGGGCAGATCGATGCCGTTCGGATCGTAAACATAGCCCTGGGAGTCGCTCATCGCGACGACCTTGCCGCCGAGCTGAGTGACCTTCTGGGCGCAGTACTGCGCCACGTTGCCGGAGCCGGAGACGACGACCGTCTTACCCTCGTAGCTGGTATTGGCAAGATGCTTCAGCGCCTCGGCGGAGAAGTAGCACAGACCGTAGCCGGTGGCCTGGGTACGGGCGAGGGAGCCGCCGAAGGTGAGACCCTTGCCGGTGAGCACGCCGCCTTCAAAACGGTCGACGATGCGCTTATACTGGCCGTACATGTAGGCGACCTCGCGCCCGCCGACGCCGATGTCGCCCGCGGGGGTATCGGTGAACTGACCGATGTGACGGTAGAGCTCGGTCATAAAGCTCTGACAGAAGCGCATGATCTCCTGCTCGGACTTGCCCTTGGGGTCAAAGTCGGAGCCGCCCTTGCCGCCGCCCATCGGGAGCGTGGTCAGCGAGTTCTTCAGGATCTGCTCAAAGCCGAGGAACTTCATGATCGAAAGGTTGACCGAGGGATGGAAACGCAGACCGCCTTTGTAGGGGCCGATCGCGGAGTTGTACTGGACACGGAAGCCGCGGTTGACATGGGTAACGCCGTTGTCATCCACCCAGGGAACACGGAATTCTATCACACGCTCAGGCTCGACAAAGCGCTCGAGCAGGCCGGCCTTCTCCCATTCGGGATGTTTGTCGACGACAAGCTCCAACGATTCAAAAACCTCGCGAACAGCCTGGAGAAACTCAGGCTCATGGGAGTCACGCTTTTCGACCTCTGCGTAAACGCGCTTTAGATATTCATTCGTAAGCATGGACTGACCTCCTTAAAATTTGACCGCAGTCATTGACCGGACTCGGTTGGTTCAATTATAATCTAAATGTCGCAAATTAACAAGAGATACAGAAAAATAGACAAGGAAAAACTTGACTAAAATTGAAAAATTGTTAAAATCATATAAATTGGGCTTGATTTTTTTGACAAAATAGACTAACCTGCTTTTGTCAGAAAACACAGAAACGGAGGAATCATATGGTACGGGAAGAGAACTTTTTCGGATACGGGAGCTATACGATCGAAAACGGTGCGCTTTCTCTGCGCGTTGCGGAATACGGGGCGTCGATCCTGAGCCTTAAACTGAACGGGGAAGAGCAGGTGCTCGGCTTTTCAACGCTGGAGGGCTATGAGAAGAGCACGGCTTTCATCGGTGCGATCGTCGGACGCTGGGCCAACCGGATCGGCAAGGCGGCCTTTGAATTGAACGGCGAGAGATACGCGCTCTGCGCCAACGAAAAGGGGAATACGCTGCACGGGGGTGAAGAAGGGAAGTCCTGGAACAAACGCCGCTGGACGGGAAAGGTCGAAAACGACTGCGCCGTCAGCTTTACGCTCGTCTCTCCGGACGGGGATAACGGCTTCCCCGGCGAGATGACGGTCCGCGTGCTGTACACCGTTATGCCCGATCGCATCAGGCTTGACTTTGAGGGCGTATCGGACAAGGACACCTTCTTCTGCCCGACCTCACACGTCTATTTTTCGCTGGGGGAGGACACAATTCTCGGCGCGGCGATCGCTATCAACGCCTTCGGCCATCTTGAGGTGGACGATGCGCTGATACCGACGGGAAAGATCCTGCCGTCAGAGGGAGAGTTTGATTTTTCCTCGCTCCGTACGATCGGACGCGACTATGACGACTGCTTCTGCCTGAAGGGCGAAGAGGCCTGCACTGTGCAGACGGCGGACAGAAAGCTGACGCTTTACACCGACTATCCGGCGCTGCAGTTTTATACCGGGAAATATTTAGACGGCGGCTTTGCGCCTAACGCGGGCTTTGCGATCGAACCGCAATTCTATCCCGACACGCCGAACAAGCCGGAATTCCCGGACGCGTTGCTCCGAGCGGGGGAAAAGTTCAAAAAATATCTTGAATTCGTGATCGAATAAAAAACAGCGGCCGGCATAAAACCGGCCGCTGTGTTATATCAAGAAAAAATCAATCGTTCAGCCCGTCGTCACAGATCAGACCGTAGCCGCCGTTCTTGCGCGCATAAACGACAGAGATCGCGTCCTCGGAGTCCATATTGCGGAAGACAAAGAACTCGTGCCCGAGCAGATTCATCTGCAGGATGGCTTCCTGCACGCTCATGGGCTTGATGGAGAAGCGCTTGCTGCGGACGACCTTGAACTCCTCCTCGCTCTCCTCAGTCTCCGCGGGGACATAAGCAGGCACGGCGTCACGCTCCAACACACCGTCGCGCAGTCTCTTTTCGAGGCGCGTCTTGTTCCGGCGGATCTGCCGCTCGATCGCGGCGACACCGGAATCGATGGATGCGTACATGTCGTTCGTAAGTTCGCTTGCTCTGTAGAACAGCCCGTTGTTGCGGATCGTGATCTCAGCCAGGAAACGGCCGCGTTCGATCGAGAAGGTGACGAAAGCCTCGGCTTCGGTTTTAAAGAAGCGATCGAGCTTACCGATCTTCTTGATGGCATACGCGCGCAGATCCTCGGACGAGTCCATCCGTTTTTCGGCAAAAGTGAACTTCATACTGCCATTCCTCCTATATCTGGCGGCCGACAGTCGAAAACCGCCTGCCGCGTTTGAATTCGGCGGACAGCCGCCCTCACGCGGCGACGCCCTCCGTGTGAATATTATAACACTATCCTTTGACAAGTAAAAGTTTTTTTGACGTGAAAAAAGATTATCGTCAGAACATACCGATTTGCAAGGCAGAATTTGGTTAATCATACGAAAATTATAGGAATTTGCAGAAACGGGACCGCGTCATGCGGTCCCGTTTCTTTGGTGAAATCGGTTTATGCTTTCTCGTATTCTTCCAGCATGCGCAGGAACAGCGCGCTCTCTCCGTCGGAGGGCATATGAAGTCCCGTTCGCGGCGAGACGGAAAAGTTCTCGACAGACGGGCCGTCCATTAGGCAGCTGCGCTTGAACTGCTGGGTGAACAGACGCGTGCAGTAGCTTTTCAGCCAGCGAAGAAGCTCCTCGTCGGTAAACTCGTCGGCGTAGGCGAGCTTGGCAAGACGCATGGTCTTGATCGGGTCGAAGCCGCAGATCAAAATCTTGTGCGTAAAGAAGTCCTGCAGGCTGTAAGAGCCGACGGCGTCCTCGCTCTTCTGCTCGATGAGATCGTCGTGGATCGGCAGCAGCTCCGGTGTGACCGGGCAATCGAGCACATCATAAAGCGCTGCCTTGAGGATCTTATCGTCGGTTTTGGCGGCAATATGGCTGACGGCGGCGCGAACCTGCGTCTTGGTCATGCCGATGTTGACGTCGTACATGCTCGTGTGGTCGCCGTTATAAGTGCACCAGCCGTCGATATACTCGCTGAGGTCCTCGGTGCCGACGTCGAGACCGTTGCACTTGTTGGCGATGTCCATCAATACCTGGGTGCGCTCTCGCGCCTGGGCGTTTTCGTAGGCGACAGAATAATCGTCGTGCGCATGCCCGATGTCATCGAAATGCTGGTAAACACTCTTGGAGATGTCAATCACGCGCACCTCGGCGCCAAGCTGCTCGGAGACTACGATCGCGTTGGATTTGGTGCGCGACGAGGTGCCGAAGCAGGGCATCGTGCAGGCGATCACGTTTGTCGAGGGCAGACCCATGCGCTTTACGGCCATCGCGCTGACCATGACGGCAAGCGTTGAATCGACGCCGCCGGAGATACCGACGACACAGTGGTCGAGATGAGCGAATTCCATGCGGCGCACGAGACCGGAGACCTGGATGTCGAGCATACGCTCGCAGTATTTTCCGAGCGCCTCTTCCCCGTCGGGGAGATGCGGGTGCTTGCTGTATCGGCGGGTAAGCGCGGTGTCAGAGAGTGCTTCTCCCCAGTAAACCCGACAAAGATCATCTCCCGGCAGGTCGAAGCCGCCGTCTCTGCGGCGCAGAGTCGTGAGATGCTGGACATCGATCTCGCTGACAGCGAGAGCGTCGGCATACTCGCTTTCAGCGAGAAGCTCACCGTTCTCCGCGACAAGGCAGAGACCGGAATAGCTGTTGTCCGTCGAGCTCTCGCCGCGGCCGGGCGCGGCAAGCACAATACCGCACTTGAGACGGCGGGAGAGCGCGCGGATCTCGCCCGCAGCCTCGGCTTCGGAAGAGACAGTTTCGGGGAAGGACGCCATCTGGGCGATGACGGTCGCGCCCTCGAGCGCATAGGAAACGGCGGGGGAGAGGATCTCATCCCGGTCGGCGCCGAGCTCGACCGCGACGCGCAGATCGCCGAGAGAATTGTGGCAGAACAGCGTGTTGGGGCAGAGGACCGTCTCCAATTCGCCGACAGTGACAAATTCACCTTCACCCTCATATGCGGCAAAGAGGGTTCCTTTGACATTTTCGCGCGGGACAAGCCCGAGCAGCTCGCCGTCAAAGATCACGGCTGCGACGCTCAGCAAACGGGCGCCGTGAGCATAGGGAAGCCCCACAAAGATGAGCATATCCTTGCCTTCGCTGGCACGAACGACCTTTTCGAGCGAGTGGGAAGCGCCGTCCAGGACGACACGATGCGCGACGAGGTCGCCGCAGGTGACGCCGGTGAGCGTGAGCTCGGGAAAGACGAGAACTTTGACACCGGCCCTGTTTGCGTTTTCGATCGCATCGATAACACGTGCGGCGTTGTAATCGCAGTCGGCTACCCGGATCACGGGCGCTGCCGCCGCAACTTTTACAAATCCATCCTTCATCTTTTAAGCGCCTCTCTCAGAACCGGATCCGCTCGGCGATATAGTTTTTGACCTCGCTGATGGGGATGCGGACCTGCTCCATGCTGTCACGCTCACGGATCGTGACGCAGTGGTCTGCCTCATCGGTCTCGGTGCCGACGGTGTTGAAGTCAAAGGTGATGCAGAACGGCGTGCCGATCTCGTCCTCGCGGCGGTAGCGCTTGCCGATGGAGCCGGTCTCGTCATAATCGCACATGAATTCCTTCGACAGCTCGCGGTAGAGCTCCATCGCGGGGCCTGTCAGGATCTCCTTTTTCGACAGCGGCAGGATCGCGCACTTGTAAGGCGCGAGCGCCGGATGGAGATGCAGTACGGTGCGGATGTCGTCGTTGCCCTTCTTGTCCTGACCGACGACCTGCTCGTCATACGCCTCGCACAGGAAGGCGAGAGCGACGCGGTCACAGCCGAGTGAGGGCTCGATGACATAAGGAATATAATGCTCGTTGGTATCCTGGTCGAAATAGCTCAGATCCTTGCCGGAGGCCTCCTGATGACGACCGAGGTCATAGTCCGTACGGTCGGCAATGCCCCACAGCTCGCCCCAGTCGGTGAACGGGAAGGCGTATTCGATATCCGTGGTGGCACGGGAGTAGAAGGCGAGCTCGGCCTTCTCATGGTCGCGCAGGCGCAGATGCTCCTCTTTGATGCCGAGGGAGAGCAGCCACTTCTGGCAGTAGTCCTTCCAGTAGGCGAACCACTCGAGGTCGGTCCCGGGCTTGCAGAAGAACTCGCACTCCATCTGCTCAAACTCGCGGGTGCGGAAGGTGAAGTTGCCCGGCGTGATCTCGTTGCGGAAGGCCTTGCCGACCTGGCATACGCCGAAGGGCAGTTTCCTGCGAGTAGTACGCTGGATGTTGGCAAAGTTCACGAAAATGCCCTGCGCCGTCTCCGGACGGAGATAGCAGACGGAGGAGGAGTCCTCAGTCACGCCAATCGCTGTCTTGAACATGAGATTGAACTTGCGGATCGGGGTGAAGTTATGCTTGCCGCACACCGGGCAGACGATGTCCTCATGTTCGGCGATAAAGGCGTCCATCTCGTCGAAGCTCATCGCGTCGACGTTGACCTCGCCATGCACGTCCCCGATCAGCTTGTCGGCGCGGTGGCGTGCCTTGCAGCTGCGGCAGTCGAGCAGCGGGTCGGAGAAGCCGGCGACATGTCCGGTCGTGACCCAAGTCTGGGGGTTCATGATGATGGCGGCGTCGAGTCCGACGTTGTAGGGGCTCTCCTGAACAAACTTCTTCAGCCAGGCCTTTTTGACGTTGTTTTTGAATTCAACGCCCAGTGGGCCATAGTCCCAGGAGTTGGCAAGTCCGCCGTAAATCTCGCTTCCGGCGTATACAAAGCCGCGGTTTTTGCACAGGGCAACGATCTTGTCCATGTTTTTTTCGCTGTGTTCCATCGTTTCGTTCCTTTCCTGCGGCTGGCTGCCGCAGAGAGTATTTATCATTTCTGACAAACTCAAAATATATCAGATTGTGACTCCCAGTTCAACAAAAAAATGGTTTTGAGGCAATATTTCTTAAAAATAAAAAAGATGAGAAAAAAGTGTTAACATAACACAAAATAAGGTGTATACTGAATCATATCCCCGCAGACGTGGGAAAGAAAGACGAAAAACAGAGGGCATCAGGGTGAAGGAGAAAAAAACGAAGGCTGCCAGGGAACCGCTTCCAAGCAAGAGCCGCGAGGAAACAAAAAAGGCGATCAAGAGGAAAAAGACCCAGATCGTTCTGGCGGTTCTGTTTGTCTATCTTGTGGTTCTGGTAGCGGCCGCCATTATCATCGACGACCGCCATATCGAGATAACGCTCCTCGGCCCGGACGTGGATATTGCCGAGGTGGGCGAGACATACGCCGATCTCGGAGCGCAGGCATTCCTTACGGGAAATCTGTTCGGGAAAAGTGTCAATCCGATCGAGATCAAAACAGAGAGCGGTGTGGACGTTGACAGGATCGGCGATTACACGGTGAAATATACGGCCGAGGCGTTCGGAAAAAAGGCGGTGAGTTACCGTCAGGTCCTTGTACGCGACACAACACCTCCCGTCATCACGCTCAACCACGAGGAAGGGTATCTCGCAAGCTGGCTGGTCGGCTATTCGGAGGAAGGCTTTACCGCGGTCGACAACTATGACGGCGACCTGACCGATAAAGTTGTGCGCACCGAGGTCGAGGATACCGTTTATTATTCCGTGAAGGATTCCTCCGGAAACGAGACCGCTGTCGAGCGGAAGATCGAATACGGCGTATCCGAGCCTATGATCAGGCTCGAGGGCGGAGAAGAGATCAGCGTCGGCGCATCTTTCTCCTTTACCGATCCCGGATACGAGGCCATCGATGAGAGCGGGAACGATCTTACGGCCTATGTTAAGGTCACGGGCGAGGTCATCCCTTACGAGCTCGGGACATATACGCTTGACTATTATATCATGAACGAGCAGGGAGAGACCGCCACTGCACGGCGTATCGTCAACGTTGTGCCGCAGCCGAAGGTCGAGACCGTGATCCCCGAAAGGAAAACGATCTATCTGACCTTTGATGACGGCCCCGGCCCCTATACGGCACAGCTTCTCGACGTCCTGGCGCGCTACGGCGCCAAGGCCACCTTCTTCGTCACGGGAAATGGCCGGAATTATGATCAGGATTACACAGACATGATCGGACGGGCCTTCCGGGAGGGACATGCGATCGGCGTGCATACGCTGACGCACGATTATGCTTCGGTCTATGCCAGCCGTGACGCCTTTTTCAATGATTTTAAGGCGATGGAGGATATCATCTTCGAGCAGACCGGACAGTATACCAAGCTGTTCCGCTTCCCCGGCGGCAGCAGCAACACGATCAGCCGGAATTACTGCTATGGCATCATGTCCTCTCTCGTCAACTATATGACGAATATGGGCTATGTGTATTTTGACTGGAACGTGGACAGCGGCGACGCTCTCGGCGGCGCGCGGAGCAGTTACACCGTGGCCGACAATGTCGCGTCTGGCTGCCTTGAAAACACGGTAAACGTCGTGCTGCAGCATGATACCAAGGACTTCAGTGTGGCCGCGGTCGAGTCGATCCTGCGGTGGGGGACCAACAACGGCTATGTGTTCGAGGCGCTTGACGAGAGCAGCTACGGAGCACACCACGGAACGAACAATTAACTTTTTGCATTGACAGAAAAGCGACGCGGGATTTATAGTAATCCTGCGCCGCTTTTTTAGAGCGCCGCGGCCTGAGTGCTTGTGAAAAAACAACAGCAGAGAAAAGGGGACGGAAAAATATGATCCTTGCCATAGATGTGGGAAATACCAATATCGTGATCGGAACGATCAACAACGGCGCGATCGGCAGTATCGTACGTATCCATACCGATACGCGCGAGACCGAAGCGGAATATATGATCAAGCTCAAGGAGATCTTTCATTCCTACGAGATGGATGCGTCAGCATGCGAGGGCGTGATCCTCTCCTCAGTCGTACCGCCCGTGACCGAGGCGCTTGTGCGCGCGATCAGAACGCTGACGGGACACGATTGCATGGTCGTGGGACCCGGTATGAAGACCGGCTTGAACATCCGCGTCGATGACCCCGGGACCGTGGCGGGCGATCTGATCACCGGCGGCGTTGCCGCCATGCAGTTCTACGGCAAGCCCGTCATCGTTCTGGATCTCGGAACGGCGACCACGGCCACCGTCGTCGACGGCGGCGGCAATTTCCGCGGCGGCGCGATCCTGCCGGGCATCAAGCTCTCCTATGGCGCGCTCGCGGCGGGGACGAGCCTTCTGCCGGAGATCTCGATCACGGCACCGAAAAAGTGCATCGGAACGAATACGGTCGACTGTATGCGTTCGGGCGCCGTGTTTGGCACGGCGGCCATGATCGATGGACTGATCGACAGGATGGAGCAGGAGCTTGGTGAAACGTGTAAAGTCGTGGCAACGGGCGGCCTGGCCGGCAGCATTGTTTCCTGCTGCACACACGAGATCGTCTGCGACGACGATCTGCTGCTCAAGGGCCTGTGGTATCTTTACGAGAAGAATAAATAACAAAAAACGCCTGAGCCGGATCCGGCTCAGGCGCTTGGCTGAAAGGCAGGGCTTACTGTTCGTTCCACTCACGGATCTGGGTGCGGAGCCAATCGGCCCACTCGTCGATCCCTTCGCCCGTGCGGGCGGAGATGGGAATGATCTTCATGTTGGGATTGAGACGGCGGACGTACTTTTTGCAGGCCTCGAGATCGAAGTCAAAGTAGGGGAGAACGTCGATCTTGTTGATCAGCAGTACGTCACAGATCGAGAACATCAGAGGGTACTTCAGCGGCTTGTCGTCACCCTCGGGTACGGAGAGGATCATCGCGTTTTTCGATGAGCCCGTGTCAAATTCCGCCGGGCAGACGAGATTGCCGATGTTTTCAAGGATCGCAAAATCGACGTCGTCCACGCCCAGACCCTCGAGCCCCTGGCGGGTCATGCCGGCGTCGAGATGGCACATGCCGCCGGTGTGCAGCTGGATGACCTTGGCCCCGGTCTTTTCGATCGTGGCGGCGTCGACGTCGGAATCGATGTCGGCCTCCATGACGCCGATCCGAAATTCATCCTTCAGCGCGGCGATCGTGCGGCGGAGCGTGGTGGTCTTGCCGCTGCCGGGCGAGCTCATCAGGTTGAGAAGAAAGACCTTGTCCTTCTTCAAATCGCTGCGGAGCTGGTCGGCCGCGCGGTCGTTGCTTTCAAAAACGCTCTGCTTGATCTCAAGCACTCTGTAACCTTCCATGGTATTCCTCCATACGAGCATCTGCGCGGAAGGCGCAGTTATTTTCAAGTGAAACTTTACCACGTTTCACCCGGTATTTCAATGCCTAAGTTTACGGGCGAAACGGGAGAAAAAGAGGCTGACGTGAAATACAAAGCGATCCTTTTTGACATGGACGGGACCGTCCTCGATACCTTGCGTGATCTCAACGCGGCTGTAAACCGCTGCATGGAGCATTTCGGCTATCCGACGCAGACGATAGACGAGACAAGACAGCGCGTTGGCAATGGCTCAAAGCGTCTGTTGGAGCTCTCCGTTCCCGAGAGAACAGATGGGAACAAGATCGGAGAACTGCTCGCGTGGTATCTGCCGTATTATAACGAACACGCGAACGATACAACCGCGCCTTATCCCGGCATCCCGGAAATGATGGAGAGCCTGCGCGAAAAAGGCCTCGCGCTCGCGATCGTCTCCAACAAGCCGGACCGGACGGTCAAGGAGCTTGCTGCGATCCATTTTCCCGGTCTGCTGGAAACAGCGGTCGGAGAGAATGAGGCCGCGGGGATCCGCCGCAAGCCATGGCCGGATACGCTTCTTGCCGCGGCGGCAGAGCTTGGTGTCCCGATTCGGGAGTGCCTGTATGTCGGGGATTCCGAAGTCGACGTGCTGACCGCGACGCGCGCGGGGATGGACTGCGCCTCGGTGCTGTGGGGCTTCCGTAGCCGGGAGGAGATCGAGGCCGCGGGCGGAAATCTGTTTATGACAGAGCCGAAGGAATTGCTCGCATACATTTTGACTGCGTAAGAATTAACCGGAAAGCGATCGCTTTCCGGTTTTTTATAAAGGCTGTTTTTTGATCTGCGCCCAGCGGCGCGGATATTTCGGCGGCGTGACAGCGGTCTTGCGGATGCAGATCACGCT
This sequence comes from Clostridiales bacterium UBA6981, assembly GCA_002450075.1. Classification (GTDB taxonomy): domain Bacteria; phylum Bacillota; class Clostridia; order Oscillospirales; family Oscillospiraceae; genus Limivicinus. The sequence continues at coordinate 5,835 of DJYJ01000062.1, read as the reverse complement.
GTGGACAACGTCGGTGCCGGGGATGGCATAGTCCCTTTCGGCCTCGACCGTGCCGCCGAGAAGGGAGATCGCACGCCCGGCTTCTTTCAGCTCATCAGCGTGGTCGCGGCTTTTCATGGCGAGAAACAGCCCGCCCTTTTTGACATACGGCAGGCAGAGCTCGCAGAGGAGATCAAGTCGGGCGACGGCGCGCGAAACGGCGATGTCGAACGACTCACGATAACCTGCGGGGATCTCTTCGGCCCGCGCATGGATGCATGCGACGTCGTCAAAGCCGAGCGCGCCGCAGGCCTCGCGCAGGAAACCGATACGCTTGTCAAGACTGTCGAGCAGGACAAGCGGCATCTCCGGCCAGGCGATCTTCAACGCGAGACCGGGGAAGCCCGCGCCGGTGCCGACGTCGATCACACGCTTGCCGGCAAACGGAACAAGCGATAAAAGTGCGGCACTGTCAAGAAAATGCAGGCGCGCGATATCGGCCTCCTCCGTGATGGCGGTGAGGTTCATGACCTTATTCGTTTCCACAAGCGTCTCGGCATAGAGCCGATAGCGCTCGAGCATACGCATATCGAGCGGCAGACCGAGCTCGTCAAAGCCGGAACGGAGAATTTCTTCCAACATCACGCTTCCGATCCCTGCTGCAAAGCAAGCTTGAGCGCCTGGGCAAGCTGGTCGGGGCAGGAGGTGGATTTACGCCCGCAGCGTACGCCCTCCAGGCGGCGGATGACCTCGTCGGCCTCCATGCCCTCGACAAGGCGGGAAATACCCTTCAGGTTGCCATCGCAGCCGCCCATCACCTGAAAACCGGTTACGCGGCCGTCTTCGATCTCGATCTCCATCAGCTGAGAGCAGACGCCCTTCGGCCTGTATGTGAATTTCATATGATCTTTCTCCTTTTCTTTTTTGAACATGATAGCACTCTTTTTCCACCCCCGTCAAGTAAGGGGATGCGCGGCGGGCATATCACGGTCCGGAGAGCGCATACGATGAGATGAAAGGCGGGGAGAAGGATATGGGTGAGGGAAAAAAGCTGGCGCTGCTTGGACTTTGTGTCGTGTGCGTGTACATGCTCTGCCGTGGGGAAGAGAAGAGAGCGCAGCAGCCGCGTCCGGCGCCGAGCGAGATAGTCGAGCAAGAGCGCACACCGAATAACCGAAGCAGGGAAAACACGGAAGCAAGCACGGTTGACACAGAGACGATCGACGCGCCGGCATCAACAACGCGCGAGTGGGCGGAGACGATGTTTATTCCTTCCCGGGCCGAGGAAGCGGTCGGAATGACGATCGCGAGCGACGCACTGATCAAAAATGAGACCGCATATCCGATCGACGCCGCCTCAATCGTGCAAAACGGCACGAGCATCCGGTTGTCTGCCGGTCAGCCGCAGATCCTGATCATTCACACGCACTCCTCTGAAGCGTATACGCCGGCGGGGATCGACCGCTACGACGCGAGCGATCATGCCAGGACGGAGGACAGTGAGCACAACATCATCCGCGTTGGAGACGAGCTTGCCAAATTGCTCGAAGCATCCGGCCTGTCGGTGATCCACGACCGGGGCGTGTACGATTATCCAAGCTATACCGGGTCGTATACGCGCTCGGGAGAAGCGGTCGAACAGTATCTCCGGGACTATCCGACCATCAGCGTCGTTCTCGATGTCCACCGGGATGCGCTCGGGACGGACGACGTGATCTATAAGACCGTTGCCGAGGAGGCAGGCTCCTGCGCAAGCCAGGTGATGTTGCTCTCGGGAACAGACGAGAGCGGGCTTGAGCATCCGAATTGGAGAGACAATCTCTCGCTCGCACTGTACCTGCAGGACGCAGTTCTGCGCGCGCATCCGACGCTGATGCGCCCTGTCGACGTCGTTCCGCAACGGTATAACCAGCAGCTGTGCCGCGGAATGCTGATCGTGGAGGTCGGCAGCAGCGGAAACACGATGCAGGAGGCGCTCGCGGCGATCCGTCTGTTCGCCGAAGCGGCGGCCCCGGCGCTTTTGCAGCTCGTCGAATAAGGCCTCAATTTACGGATTATTAACTTTACAAAAAGATTGCCGCATGGTATATTGAGGCCACAAGCAAAGCACCATTTTTAACTTTACAAAGGAGAGAATTTTTATGAAAAAATGGGTCTGCCCGGTTTGCGGTTATGTTCATGAAGGCGACACGCCTCCCGAGTTCTGCCCCCAGTGCAAGGTGCCCGGCTCCCGCTTCACCGAGATGAAGGGTGAGCTGACCTGGGCCGCCGAGCACGTCGTCGGCGTTGGCAAGACCTTTGGCACCGAGGTGCCCGAGGATGTCCAGCAGCATATCATCGACGAGCTCCGCTCCAACTTTAACGGCGAGTGCAGCGAGGTCGGCATGTATCTGGCCATGTCCCGCGTCGCCCACCGCGAGGGTTATCCTGAGATCGGTCTGTATTGGGAAAAGGCCGCGTTTGAAGAGGCCGAGCACGCCGCCAAGTTTGCCGAGCTTCTCGGCGAGGTCGTGACCGACAGCACCAAGAAAAATCTTGAGATGCGCGTCGACGCTGAAAACGGCGCCACCGCCGGCAAATTTGAGCTTGCCAAGCTCGCCAAGAAGTACAATCTCGACGCGATACACGATACCGTTCATGAAATGGCCCGGGACGAGGCCCGCCACGGAAAGGCCTTTAAGGGACTGCTGGAGCGCTACTTCGGCAAATAATCGCCGATCAAGCTATTCCATATTCTGACCGAAAAGGAGGAGCAAATCCATGAAGTATGTTTGCAATCTGTGCGGCTGGATCTATGATGAAGAGGAGCAGGGCGTGAAATGGGAAGACCTTCCCGAAGATTTCGCCTGCGAACTCTGTGGCGCCGGCAAGGACGATTTCAGCCCCGAGGAATGATCCGCTGATAGGAAAAAGACCGGAAGCAATCGCTTCCGGTCTTTTTTTGGGGCAAAAGGGCGGAAATTCTTACAGAAAATGAAAAATACAGTTAAATAAAAAATGTATAGATTAATTGCGCTTCTTGTGCTATAATGGCAAACAGGATTATGACAACAAGATTATGACAACTTACACTGGCTTTCATTCTTAGGGACAGAATCGGAAAGGCGGGAGAAAAAGATGGAAAAAGAAGCGAAGAAACAGCGCGGGTTTTATGTTGAAAAAGGGAGCTTTTTCGTCCATGCAGCGGTCATCCTGCTTGCACTTGCGATGGCGGCGAGGCTGCTCGGAACGATGGCCCTCTGGTCAGACGCCTTTAAGTTTGCCACGATGATCGCGCTTCCTGTTATCAGCGCGCTGCTGTATATCCTGTTCATTCTGCTTCTTGGCCGTATCGCGCTGTGGTCGACGATCCTGCCGGTGCTGGGAGGGGCCGGGTTCTTCATCCTTTCCGCCACCAGCGGCACCGACCAGCTGCGCATGATCATCTGCATTGTACTGGCATTTGTCGCTGCTTTTGTTTATACCGCCACGCTCGCCGGTATGATCCGCACGAAATGGCTGAACGTCATTGTATTTACGCTCATCCTGGCCTATCAGATCATTTTTCTCGCGATACCTGCTTTCTCCGATCAAAAGGATCCTATCAGCTTTGCCGACGGGATGACGCTGCTCTCTTCGATCTGCATCATACTGGCGATGGTTTTCGCCTCGCTGGCCATCCGCCGCAGAAAAGTCCCGAAGGAAGCGGCTGAGCTGCCCAAAATCAAGGACCCTGTCGTGATCAAACCCGAACCGGAAAAAGAAGAGATACCGCAGGAGACTCCGATCGAAATTGCAGAAGAGTCCCATGAGACACAGAGCGAGCAGGCGGTGAGCCTTGATTCGGCATCGGTCGCGGAGGAGACGCAACAGGTGCCTGCGGAGACAGAACAGGCAGAAGAAACCCAGCAGTGAGGGGACGACAACGCCTCCTCTGTTACAGGTGATAATATGAAAGAACCGGGGAAAACAGCTTCCTCACGCGCTTTTACCGGAAAGCATGAAACCGCGGCGCTGACAGCGCAGCAGGCGGCGGTAGAGCTGCAGCTGAGGAAAGAGGAACAGAACAAAAAGAAAAATCAGAAGCGGACGCTGTATATCATTTTTACGGCGCTGGCGGCGGCCACGATCATCGTTGCCGCCTTCATCCTGAAGGGTGCCGCCGAGCAGCGAAGCTACAACACCTATTACAGCAGTGCGCTTCAGGATTATTATAACGGTGAATACGACAGCGCTCTGGCCAGCTTGCGCCGCGCCTCCTCCATCAACGAGACCGAGGAGTGCACGATGCTGATGGTGGACTGTTATGAAAAGCAGGGAAACCATAAAAAAGCGCTGCAGCTGCTCGAAGAGATGTACAAACGGGATAAGAACAACGCCGTCGTCTCCGCTCGGATCGCGGAGATCAAGGACAAGGAGAGCGACGAAAAAAACGAATCGCGCATTACCATTGCCGGTAAATCTTACGAAGAGGGGACGACGTCTCTTTCGCTGCAGAATACTGCTTTGGGCGACGGGCTGCTCACCGATGTGATCAAGCTGTATTCGCTCTCCTCGCTGACGCTGTCGGGCGACAATCTTTCCAACATTTCGCCGCTTTCCACGCTCGGGGGGCTTGTATATCTGGATCTGAGCGACAACATGATCACGGATCTGTATCCGCTGGCCAATCTTCACGAACTGAAGACCCTGTATCTTGACAACAATCCGGTCACGGACTTTTCATCTCTGTATTCGCTGACGCAGCTGGAGATGCTTTCAATCCGGGGGATCGGGATCACGGCGGAGCAGCTTAAGGGGCTCTCCTCCGCACTGCCGAACTGCGCGATCCACTGTGAAACGGCGCAGGAGAAGGTCAGCGAGATCACACTCGGCGGCGCTACGTTTAAAACGGATGCAATCGAGCTGAATCTGAGCAACATGGGAATATCCGATATTTCCGCGCTCAGCGCGTGCAAGGAGCTGACCAAGCTTGACATCACCGGAAACAGCGTGACCGACCTGACGCCGCTGATGGATCTGCCGAATCTGGAGTGGCTGAGCATCAAAGACAATACGGTCTCTGATCTGCGCCCGCTGATGGGCTTGAACCTCCTTCGCTATCTCAATGCCGAGGGCAACGGCATCACGGGGACGGCGGCCCTCTCTTCAATGAACAATCTAAACGAGCTTTATCTGGCCTTTAACCTGATCAGCGACCTTTCCGGACTCAAGGGATTGACGTCGCTGCGCATCCTCGGTCTTGAAAGCACAGGACTCACGGACGATGTTCTGCCAAACCTCTATTCCATGTCCAGCCTGGACGTGCTGCGGATCTATGACAATCCGGCTCTCAGCGGCGAGGCGGTTGATGAGTTGAAGGCAAATCTGCGCGGCTGCAATGTGCAGCACTCCGAGCTGTATTATTCGATCGAGATCGGCGGAGAGAGCTTTAAGGAAAACATCACAGAGCTTTCGCTCTTTGGCCGAGGGATCACCGACATCACGCCCATCAATCGGTTCAAGAGACTGGAAAAGCTGGATCTCGGCAGCAATGAGATCGAAAGCGTAAATATGCTCCAGTATACGACAGCGCCGCTCCGCGAGCTGAAGCTCGGCAACAACCGGATCACGGATCCGACGGCGCTGATGTACCTCGGATCACTCGAAAGGCTGGATGTATCCGGCAATAATATCGGGATCATTTCTCCTTTTAAGCTGATGACCTCGCTGCAGTGGCTGAATCTCAGCAACAATCCGCTTGATGAAGATGCTATCGCAGAGCTGCGCGCGGCGCTGCCGGAATGCGAGATCGTATTTGACAAGTGAAAACGCTCAAAAAAGCAGACCATGCGCCGCATGGCCTGCTTTTTCCGTAGTGCGCCCGGCGAGCGCACG
>DJYJ01000069.1 GCA_002450075.1 Clostridiales bacterium UBA6981 | reverse complement strand
AACTACTACTCTATAATACAAGGTCGTATACAGAAATGTACAAGCATTACTATGTAAACAAAGACTCCACTGGAAACCCACACTATGACCACGAGGTCCATACGGAAGATTGCTACTGGCTCCCGTCCGCAGAAAACAGGATTTACTTAGGATATTACTCTTCGTGCTCTGAAGCGATAAAAAAGGCCCGTGAGTATTATTCGAGAGTCGACGGATGTGCGACATGTTGCCCTCAGTGTCATAGGACATAAACTTCCGTGAAAGCTGTGAGCAGGTACTACATTGGCCTGCTCATTTTTTCATTTTTTGAGACTCGTTCAGTTCATTGATCTGCGCGTTGACTTGTTTACTTATAATGGGGTATACCATTTTTAAGAAGGTTTTCCGATGAGCACTAATCTAACCGTCAAGCAGAAAGCCAATATTGCCAATCGGCACTGGAGCGGCGCGTCCGTAAAAGTGCTTTGACGGAATTATTTTGTTCTTGGCAGCGCACTATATACCTGGCTGAAACCTTATCAAAACGTATACGCGAGCAAGCATGCTATCACCATCTCCTTTCTCATGGCTATGAGTATTCCTTCTTGAACACAAAGATTTGATAATTGGAAAAGCAAAAATGGTCGAATCTCCGTAAAAACTTCGGAGATCCGGCCCCTCAAGCGCTGTGTATGTAGTTCGTTCGAATCCCTCACTCCGGTAGAAAACAGCCTGTGACATCTTTTTATTTTATCTTAAAAAAATGCGCAAAAAACCCGGAAGTCCTTGAAACTTCTGGGTTTTTCGCTGTGGTATCTTATTCTGGTACCACAATGTGGCGGAGGGTAAGGGACTCGAACCCCTGTGAGCTTGCGGCTCTAACGGTTTTCAAGACCGCCCCGTTATGACCACTTCGGTAACCCTCCATGTATGTTAACTCCCGGTCGAGAGATAACGACGATATGAAATTGTCTTAGATTTCCTCTTAGATACGGCTGGGAACCGAAACCAACGCACTCCAAAAAATCCAGCGATTCCGCGGCTTTGCGGGATCGCTTGTTCCGTTCAAGCCCACGGTTTTCAAGACCACCCCGTTATGACCGCTTCGGTAACCCTCCATGTCTTTTCAGCCGATTGGTTTTTGAAAAAAGTGCCGTGGAAAAAGGAGAGAACTTTAGGAGAGAAGTCTCCCGAAATCTCTTTTCTATGATACCCGGAAGCCATTGAAAATACAAGGTTTTTCGGAGGGCGGCTTCCAAAGTGGCGTTTCGTTTTCAAGACCGCCCCGTTGTGACCACTTCGGTAACCCTCCGGATAGCAAGCTGGCCGCGTCCGCGCGGTCAGCTTTCTTTTTATAACACAATCGCCCTCGTGCTGTCAACAAACGAATGGACGCTGCCGTGCTCTAAAATTCGCGCAGGACGAGATCGGTCTGGCCGGGATTGAGCCCCAGCTCGACGCGCTTTACTTTTCCGTTGGCGCCATAGCGGCCGCGAATGGCGTCGCGCAGCGCGGTGCCGCCGTGAAAGCCGTGGATCACGCGGATGCGATACGCGCCCTTTGACCGGCGCAGCGCCGCGTCGATGGCGACGCAGGCCTGGGTAACCGTCATGCCGTGCACGTCAAGCTCGATGATCGGATCGATCACAGCGCGCCCCCCTCAAGCCGCAGCAGCGCGCGCTTGCGCGCAAGGCCGCCGGCATAGCCGGTCAGCGCGCCGCCCGCTCCGAGCACACGGTGGCAAGGCACGATGACGGAAATCGGGTTGCGCCCGACCGCCGCGCCGACCGCCCGTGCCGAACAGGGTCTCCCCCGCTGCGCCGACAGCGTGTCCGCAAGCTCGCCGTAGGTCACGGTCGCGCCGTACGGGATCTCGGAGAGCAGCGCCCACACCGCGCGCTGAAAATCCGTTCCCGCCGCACGCAGCGGCAGATCGGTTTCGGGCTTCTCCCCGGCAAAATAGCGCTTGAGCCAGTCGCGCGCCGATTGAAAAACAGGCAGAGTGGGATCTTCCTTTGCCTCCGGGAGCGCGGGATAATATTTCTGCCCCTCAAAGTACAGGCCGCACAGCGCCTCGCCGTCGCTCACAAGCAGGATCTCCCCCAGCGCTGAGGCAAGCGAATCTGTATAGAGCATATTGATCCCCCTCTTAATTCTGTCTTCAGAGAAGCAGCGGTATAGTTCCCTAAATAATAAACCCGCCGTCGCAGCCGAGCACCTGTCCGGTCGTATAGCTCGCCTCGTCGGCGAGGAAGCGGATCGCCCGCGCGATCTCCTCCGGCGTGCCGAGACGCCCCATCGGGATCGCCTCGCGGGCGAGGCTGTCGAGCGTCTCCTGCCCCAGTACCTTGACCATGTCGGTGTCGATGACGCCGGGCGCGACGCAGTTGACGCGGATGCCGCTCGGCGCAAGCTCTGCGGCCAGCGAGCGCGTCAGCCCGATGATCGCGTGCTTGGTTGCAGAATACGCCGTTTCGCAGCTTGCGCCGTGGCTGCCCCAGATCGAGCTGACGTTGACAATGCAGCCCGCGTGCTCGTGCAGCATGTGGGGCAGCACCGCCTGGGTGCAGTTGAAGCAGCCGCCGAGGTTCACGGCGAAGATGCGCTGCCACCATTCGGGTGTGATGTCCTGGAACAGGTGCTGCTCGGCGATGCCGGCGTTGTTTACCAGCAGCGTCACATATCCGAGCTCCCGCTCGATGCGGCGTACCATTTCCCTCACCGCCGCGGCGTCGGCGACGTCGGCACGGTGCGTGAGAACGGCGTGTCCCTCCTCGCGCAAAGCGGCGGCAAGCTCCTCGGCCTTGTCCTCACGCTCGATATAATTGATGCAGACGGCATAACCGGCCGCGGCCAGCTCACGCGCCGCCGCGGCGCCGATGCCGCGGGACGAGCCGGTGATCAGGGCGACCTTCATGCCTCTCCCTCCCTTTCCTTCAGCGCCGCGGCGATCACATCGCGCGCATGATCGCTGAGCTCCGCCGTCGTCATGGCCTTCACCTGCTCGGCGGGGACGACCTCGGCGATGTCAAGATAGATATGCGTTGGGCGCAGCGGCATATTCTTTTTCACTTTTTCCGAGCCGCTGCACGCCGCGATGACGAGCGGTACGCCCGCGCGCTGGGCGATCTTGAACGAGCCGTGGTGGAAGGGTAGCAGCTCGCCGGTCTTGCTGCGGGTGCCCTCGGGGTAGATGCAGATGCTGCAGACGTCCCGCTTGAGGTAATCCACCGCCGCGAGGATGGATTTGATCGCCTCGCGGTCATTGTTCCGGTCGATCGGCAGGAAGCAGGCGCCGGACACGACGCGCCCCACCATGAAGAGACGCAGATTCTCCGGCTTGGAGATATAGGCGAGGTTGTATTTCCGCAGCGGGTAGAACTGGGAGATCGGGTCAAAGGCCGAGCGGTGGTTGACCACCATCAGAAAGCGCCCGTCCTGCGGCAGCTTTTCAAGCCCCTCGACGTGCGTGTGCACGCGGGTGAAGAAGCAGATCATGTTCCCGCCCTGCGCGACGAGAAAGCGGCAGATCGGGTTTTGCGTTTTTCGCGGCCAGCTCGGGTCGATGAAAAACGACACGACGAGCGCGAAGAGCAGAAACAGCGCGCTCAGGCCCAGCACGCCGCCCACAAAGATCAGCGCGCATTTCCAAAGTCCCGCGACGCCGACCGCGGCGGCGAAGCCGTAGCCCACCGCGCCGAGCAGCGACACGATCACGATAACAGTCATCAGCATGGCAGTATGCCCTCCGGATGAATTGATGGGTTTCTCCTTTAAACTATACCACCCCGCCGCCTTTTTCCAAGTCTTTTTTTCTCTCCGGCGGGAAAATTTACAGTTTTTTTATGCTTTCCCCGCCCGATACGCCGGGAAGCGAAGTTTCCCGTTGCAAGTTGACGGCTTTAGTACTAAAATGCTTGTATGAGATTTATGCGCGCTGCCGCAATTTTTGAAAGGAGCAACCCCGCCTTGAAGTATATCATGTCCCTTGACCAGGGCACTACCTCCTCCCGCTGCATCCTCTTTGACCGCGCAGGCAACATCTGTTCCACCGCGCAAAAGGAATTCCGCCAGATCTTCCCCAAGCCCGGCTGGGTCGAGCATGACGCGGACGAGATCTGGGACACCACGCTCGAGGTGTCACGCAGCGCGATGCGCAAGCTCGGCGTCACGGCCGCAGACATTGCCGCCATCGGCATCACCAACCAGCGCGAGACGACCGTGATCTGGGACAAGGCCACCGGCGAGCCGATCGCCAACGCCATCGTCTGGCAGTGCCGCCGCACCTCCGACATCATCGACGGCATCGTCAAGGCGGGCTGGAGCGACAAGATCCGCGCCAAGACGGGTCTCGTGCCGGACGCGTATTTCTCCGGCTCGAAGATCAAATGGCTGCTCGACAACGTGCCCGGCGCACGCGAGCGGGCTGAGCGAGGCGAGCTGCTGTTCGGCACGATCGACACCTGGCTGATCTGGAAGCTGACGGACGGCCACGTTCACGTCACCGACCAGACCAACGCCAGCCGCACGATGCTCTACAACATTCACGACCTCTGCTGGGATCCCGAACTGCTTGAGCTGCTCGACATCCCCGCGTGCATGCTGCCGGAGGTCAAGCCCTCGAGCCATGTGTACGGCTACAGCTCCTTTGAGCTCTACGGCGGCGAGATCCCGATTGCCGGCGCCGCGGGCGACCAGCAGTGCGCCCTCTTCGGCCAGTGCTGCTTCAAGCCCGGTGAGATGAAGAACACCTACGGCACGGGCTGCTTCCTTCTGATGAACACCGGGCGCGAGCCCGTCATGAGCCGCAGCGGTCTCGTCACGACGATCGCCGTCGGCTTTGAGGATCATGTGGAATATGCCCTTGAGGGCAGTGTGTTCGTCGCGGGCGCAGCGATCCAGTGGCTGCGCGACGAGCTGGCCGTCATCACCAACGCCAAGGAGAGCCAGCAGTTCGCCGAATCCGTGCCCGACAGCGCGGGCGGCTATGTCGTGCCGGCCTTCACGGGTCTGGGCGCGCCGTACTGGTCCCAGCGCGCCCGCGGCGCGATCGTCGGTCTGACCCGCGGCTTCGGCCGCGCGCATCTCATCCGCGCGACGCTCGAATCCCTCGCCTATCAGGCCAACGACATCATCACCGCCATGGAGCAGGATTCCGGCATCCCCATCACGGGGCTGAAGGTCGACGGCGGCGCCTGCGCCAATAACTTCCTGATGCAGTTCCAGAGCAGCATCACCGACTGTGAGGTCTACCGCCCCAAGTGCATCGAAACGACGGCGCTCGGCGCGGCGTATCTCGCGGGTCTGGCCGTCGGTTATTGGAAGAGTCTCGACGACATCCGCGACAACTGGGCGATCGACCGCGTCTTCACGCCGGACATGGACGAAAACGAGCGCCACGATCTGCTGCACGGCTGGAACAAGGCCGTCCGCTGCGCGTTGACCTGGGCGGAAGAGGACGAGGACGTCCGCGCCTTCGGTTTCTGATTCTTTAACGTTTCGAGGATGATATGGATTATACGAAGCTGAAAAACTGCGAACTGTTTCTCTTTGACATGGACGGCACCGCGTCAGAATAACGCCGTCTGGTCATCCCGCGCCGCTTACAGCGCGGGATTGACCGGCGACATTATTCTTCCTTTTCGCGTCGAACCCGCTACGCTGGGCTTCGCCGCGATATCATATGGAGGTTTGAATGGATAGGCTGAAAAACTGCGAACTATTTCTCTTTGACATGGACGGCACCTTGTATTTGGGCGACGACGTGTACGAGGGGGCGCGCGAGCTGATGTTTGATTTCCCGCGCATGGGGAAACAATACATCTATCTTACGAACAACTCCTCCCGCGCGGGTGAGGACTATATCACCCGTCTGCGCCGGCTGGGCTTCCCCTGCGAGCGGGAGAACGTCTTTACCTCCGGCATGGCCACCGGTATGTACCTCAACCAGCGCTATTCCGGCGCCAGCGTGTACATCGCCGGGACGAAGGCCTTTCACCGCGAGCTGAAGAGCTATGGCATCCACCTCGTCAACGACGAGCTGGGCCACACGGACGCCGACACGGTCGACGTGGTCGTGCAGGGCTTTGACACCGAGCTTGTCTATGAAAAGCTCGAGCGCGCCTGCCACTTTCTGCGCCGCGGCGCGGCCTTTATCGCCGCGAATCCCGACTGGGTCTGCCCGATGCCCGCGGACGAGGTCCTGCCCGACTGCGGCAGCATCTGCGCCCTTTTGACCGCCTCCAGCGGGAAGGAGCCCACCTATATCGGCAAGCCCAACCGCAACATGGTCGACGTGATCTCGGCCATGACCGGCATCCCCAACGAAAAGATCTGCTGCGTGGGCGACCGGCTCTATACCGACATCGCCGTGGCGCAGAACGCCGGGGCGGTGAGCGTGCTGGTGCTCTCCGGCGAGACGAGCGCGGAGATGGCCGCGGCCGCCGAGCGGCAGCCCGACTATATCCTGCCCAGCGTCAAGGAGCTGCACGAGATCATCCGATGACAAAGGTCGAACTCTATTCTCTTCTTGCCATACTCTCTTTTTCCTTTATTTCTTTTAATCTGGGCGTAGCGCAGCTGAAAGGCCACCGCCCCATTCAAAAAGACTGGAAGGGCAAGACGGCGACAATCCGGGAGGTCACTTCTTTTTTTGACCGCGAGGAGGACAGATCGATCCACAAGCTTGTCGGCGTTTTTCTTGTATTGATAAGCCTGGTTGCCGCCGTTCTCTATCTCGTTCCCGCAACGCGCGGCATCGTTTTTTGCGCTCTTTGCGGCAGCTGCGCCCTCCTCATGCTTTTCTTTGCCGTTTATTACGGTGTCGTCGTTCCGCTGCGCTGTACGCAGCGCGTCTGTGCGGACTTCCTTCTTCTCAAGCATTCTCTCCGGCTCCCCTATTGCTACCCTGTATTCGGCTTTGAATGGAATGGGCATTATTGCATAACGACTGCGTACGCAAATATTCATTTTCAAAATGAGTTTCTCCAGATCGACAATCTGCATCCCCAATACCCCATTTTTATCAACCCCCGCGATCCCTTTGAGATCTGCACAAGCCGCTGCGGAGGCACGGCCATCCGATGCCTTACATGGTTTCTGATTTTTCTCGGCCTGTCTGTCGCTTTCTTTCTGCATCCGTTTTAAAGTCTCCCCCGCTCCCGTCCTCCGAGCAGGAGCGTCCCTATCCTCATCTCTGTACGGAAAGAATCACATGAAACTGACTGCCATTTTCCCTGTTCTGACCGCGCTGTTGATCACGGGCTTTTTCTGCCTGCTGCCGCCGCTTCGAAGCTGCGCGCTGCCAAAGCGCCGCGTGAGCGAAAGCCGCGGAGCAACGCGCGGCGAGACGCTCGCCGTCGTGCTCGTCACGCTGCTGTACGCTATCGCCGCCTTTTCCCATCTCGGCAGCATGTCCGCGCCTCAAAGCGCCATCGCCCTTCGCGAGGGCGAGAGCGTGACGCTCGAGCTCGGCGGCACCTACGAGCTCTCCCGCGCGATGGCATACAGCGTGATCGGTACAGGCGGCTATACGATCGCCCTGTCGGAGGACGGAGAGAGCTTTACCGACGCCTGTGAGCTGGAGCAGAACTATGTTGCGCTTTTAAAATGGCATGAGCTGTCCCTCTCCGGCCCGGCGCGCTATGTGCGGCTGACCGCCTACGGAGCGCCGGAGCTCGGTGAGCTCGTGCTCTACGGCGCTGACGGCGCTGTCCTCCCCTGGCGGACGGTGAGCGAGCTGACCGATGAGCAGGGACTGGCGCCGGTGAAAAGCACGTTTTTCAACTCAAGCTATTTCGACGAGATCTACCACGCGCGCACGGCGCTTGAGCATATGCGCGGTGTGAACCCCTATGAGATCTCCCATCCCCCGCTCGGCAAGCTGCTGATCGCGCTGGGCATGGCGATTTGGGGCGTGACGCCCTTCGGCTGGCGCTTTACCGGGACGCTCTTCGGCGTGGCGATGCTGCCGCTCGTCTACGCCTTTGCCCGGCGGCTCTTCGGCCGGGGCAGCGTGAGCGTCTGCTGTACGGTGCTGCTCGCCGCCGATTTCATGCACTTTGTCCAGACGCGCATCGCCACGATCGACACCTACGGCGTGTTCTTCACGCTGGCGATGTATTACTTCATGTACCGCTGGCTCTTCCCCGAGAGCGAGGACGGCCTCTCCCCCGCGCCTGCGGAGGGGAAGGGGCGCGATCTCGCGCTCTCCGGCCTTTTCTTCGGCGTCGGCGCGGCGTGCAAGTGGACCTGTCTCTACGCCGGGGCGGGCTTGGGCGTGCTCTGGGCGCTGCACTGGATCTTCCGCCTTGTGCGCGAGAAAAGAAAGGCGCTCGGAGCACTGGGGAGGAACATTCTCTTCTGCCTCTGCTTCTTCGTGCTCGTTCCCGCGCTCGTCTACTATCTCTCCTATTATCCCTACGGCGCGGCCAAGGGCATGCGCGGCCCCGGCATGTACTTCAAGATGGAATATCTCCAGACCGTTCTCGACAACCAGGGCTATATGTTCCGCTACCACAGCGGCGTGAACGCGACGCACCCCTATTCCTCCCGCTGGTACCAGTGGATGCTCGACATCCGGCCAATTCTGTACTATCTCGACTACAACGGCTCCGCGCGCTCGAGCTTCGGCGCGTTTACGAATCCCATCCTCTGCTGGGGCGGGCTGATCGGGCTGTTCGTGTTGGCCTTCTGCGCGCTCTTCCGCCGGGAGAAAAAGGCGCTGTTCCTGCTGCTGGGGTATCTGGCGCAGCTCCTGCCGTGGATGTTCATCACCCGGATCACCTTTGCCTATCACTATTTCCCCTGCACGGTTTTCCTGGTGCTGGTGATGGGCTATGTCTTCACCCTGATGCGGGACAATCTCGCGCGCTGGCGCATCCCGGTCTGGGGCTTTACGGCGCTCGCCGCGGCTGTCTTTGTGTTTTTCTATCCCGCACTCTGGGGCGCGGAGATCAACACCCATACCGCATCGCTGCTCTACCGCTGGCTGCCGACCTGGCCGTTTTGATTTTTAAGCAAACGATGACCCATACGTCTTCGGCGCCTTGCGGACCATTTGCGCCCTGCCTTCGTCCCTTTTTCTCGACATACACAAAGTATGCCATCGAAAAAGCGCCTTTGCCAGAACACAAATTCTCTCGCAATTCGCCCTTGACGCATGGATAATCGTTTACTTATTACTTGCTTTTTTCGCCAAGATGGGATAACATAAAGATACAACCTATACCGATGGGAGGCCTGCCCTGTGAAATGTCCCCGCTGCGGAAGCGAAATGACGCTTGATTCTCACCGCAAGTATGCCGTTCAGATGTGCTATGAGTGCGGCTACATCGAAGGCCGTACCAACGACGTGAAGCCCGGCATCAAGAACTATGAGCGTATCCGTTCGCTGAACTATAACGAGCTGACGGCCTTTATCTCCTCCGGTCTCGGGGTGGACGCCGCCAAGGTCCGTGCCTGGCTCGACAAAACTGAATAACGAAAAAAGAGAAAAACGCCTGAGCTTTTTGACAGCTCAGGCGTTTTGTTGTTGTCGGTTATTTTACGATCAGACGGGTCATGCGCGCCAGCGTCAGACGGTTGCGGATCGCGGAGGAGATGTCGAGGAAGTCGTCCTTGACGGCGGGGTCGATCTCCAGCTCCTCGAGCGAGTGCTTCGCGCCGATCTTCGTGTACAGGTCGATCAGTTCTTCGGCCGTGGGGATCTCGGCGATGATCTCGCGGATCTCCTGCCAGTGGTTCTTGATATTCTCGGGCGGGAAGGTCTTGAGCACGTCGTTCTCGTTTTCCTTCAGGATGCCGTCGGTCAGCGGGCCGAACACGTCGCGCACCCACTGCTCGTCGATCGGCTCGAAGGGCTTGACCTCGATCGTCTCGCGCTCGGCCAGCTTGTGATAGGCCTCCGCGCACATGATCGTGCCGACGCCGACACACTCGCCGTGCAGACCGTGGGCCTTTTCAAAGCCGCGGGGCTTCATTTCGACCAGGTGCGCCACCAGATGCTCGGCGCCGGAGGCGGCGCGGCTGTTCGAGAGGATCTGCATCGTCAGACCCGAGAGCATCTGCGTATAGGCCATGGCCTCGTAATCCGGCTCCTTGCCGTCGGCCAGATCATGGGCGCAGCGCACCATGATGTCCAGCGCCTCCTGCGCCATATCGCAGACCTTTTCGCAGAAATACTCGCCCGCGACGAGATGCGCGATCTTCCAGTCGGCGATGGAGACGTACTTGGCCATGATGTCCTGCACGCCCGCGATCGTCAGGAAGCGCGGCGCGCCGGAGACGATGCCGATGTCGCAGATGACCGCGTCGGCCGCCTGCATCGGGATCGATTTTTTCTGGCCGTCGATGATGATCGAGCAGATGTCGGCCGTGAAGCCGTCCGAGGAGACGATCGTCGGGATCGCGACGAAGGGGATGCCCAGCTTCCAGGCGCTGTAACGGCCAAAGTCCATCAGCGTGCCGCCGCCGACAACGACGACATAGTCGGGCTTTTGGACAAAGCGGGTCATGCAGTCCTCAATCAGTCCCTTTTCGCTGTGCAGACCGGCGGCCTCCAGCACGATCTCCTGGTCGGCGGCGACGTGGGTCATCGTCGGCAGGTTATAGGTGTTCGTGTCGTAAATGACGGTGCGGAAGCCCGTCAGGCCGCAGTCGGCCATGTATTTGTCAAAGTTCTTCAGCGCGCCGTATTCACACACGACGAGCTTGGTGCGCAGCTCGTGGTCGCGGCCACAGTCGCAGGGGCCGAGATATTTTTTGCAGTCAAGGATCATAGGTCGATTCTTCCTTTCGTATATCGTAAAAGGTATTTGTTCGCTGTCTTTAAGAATACCTTTTCCCACCCGTTTCGTCAAGTGCGGCGGGCGTCTTTTTCCTCTCTTCTTGCCAGACGGCTCGCGCTGTGCTATGCTGAGAAAAAGCGCACGGAGGAGGGAGACGCGTGGAAGCCAAAAAAGAAAAGGACGCCTGCCGAGCGCTTGCGCTCTCCCGCCGCCGCACACAGAGCGCCGACGAGCGCCGTGAACGCAGTCTTGCGCTCTGCCGCCTGCTCGAAAGCCTCCCGGAGCTGCGGGGCGCCGGGACGGTGCTGGGTTATATCCCTGCCGGGAGCGAGTGTGATCTGCGCCCCTTTTACGAGACCCTGCGGCAAAAGGGCGTGACGCTCGCCTTCCCCGTCACCGCGGCGGACGGCGGCATGGAGGCCTATGTACCAGAGGGCGATCTCGCGCCCGGTCTCTTCGGCGTGCCGGAGCCCGATCCGCGCCTGTCGCGCCGCCTGACGCCGGAGGAGCTTGACGCCGTGCTCGTCCCCTGTGTGGGCTTTGACGGGGCGCTGCGGCGTCTCGGCCACGGGATGGGCTTTTACGACCGCTATCTCGCCCGCTGCCGGCGCGCCGCGGCGATCCTGACCGCCTTCGAGGCGCAGCGGCTGGAGCGCGTCCCGACCGAGCCGCACGACCGCGCTTTTTCCGTCCTTGTCACCGAGCGGGGCGTGTTTCGGAAATAAGCCTTTGTACCATAAAAGGCGTTGTCTCAAAATAGTT
>DJYJ01000034.1 GCA_002450075.1 Clostridiales bacterium UBA6981 | reverse complement strand
GACTTTTAATAGTTAGTCTTTCCAAATTCATTCCGGGGGCATTTTACAACATTTCATGAACTTTTGCAATCGGCGGTATGCAAAGCGGGGAAAATGTGTTATACTGCCCTTTGAAACGACAGAAAATGAGGTTAACGTCAATGGATCTCAATTCGCAGCTTCTTGACTATATCGCCCGCTCCCCCAGCGCTTTCCACGCCGTGGAAAACGTAAAGGACGCGCTTGTGGCGGCGGGTTTTCGTGAGCTGTATGAAACGGAGGATTTCGCCGTTCGAGGTGGGGACAAGGTCTTTGTGCGGCGCAACGGCTCGTCGCTGATCGCGCTGAAGATCCCCGAAGGAACGCCCGCGGGGCTGATGCTCGCCGCGGCGCACAGCGACTCGCCCTCCTTCAAGATCAAGGAATCCGCGCCGGTCGAATCTGCCGACGGCTATGTCAGGCTGAACGTGGAAAAATACGGCGGGATGCTTTGCGCGCCCTGGCTCGACCGGCCGCTTTCCGCGGCAGGACGCGTCACGCTGCGCGAGGGAGGCGCGATCGTCTCGCGTCTTGTCGATCTTGCCCGTCCGGTCGCGCTGATCCCGAATCTTGCGATCCATATGGACCGCAAGGCCAACGAAGGCAAGGCCTATGAAGCGCACGTCGATATGCTGCCGCTCTATTCGCTTTCAGGCGGAAAAGGCTTTGACGCGCTTGTGGCGGAGACGCTCGGCGTAAAGGAAGAGGATATCCTGGCAAAGGATCTGTTCCTCTATCCCTGCACGCCCGGTGTGCTCTGGGGCGCGGAGAAGGAGTTCATCTCCTCCCCACGGCTCGACGATCTGCAGTGCGTGTTCGGCTGCCTCCACGGCTTTTTGCAGGCCGGAGAGACGGAAAGTCTTGCGGCGCTGTGCGTGTTTGACAACGAGGAGGTCGGCTCCGGCAGCAAGCAGGGAGCGGACTCGTCCTTCCTCTCTGACGTGCTGCGGCGCGTATGTCTCTCCCTCGGCATGGACGAGGAGGGCTATTGCCAATGCATCGCGAACGGCTTTATGGTGTCGGCCGACAACGCGCACGCCGTGCACCCCAACCACGGCGAGGAGGCTGACCGCAGCGACCGTCCCGTGATGAACGGCGGCGTCGTGATCAAGTACAACGCCAACGCGCGCTATACGACCGACAGCGTGTCCGCCGCAGCCTTTTCCGAGCTGTGCCGCGCCGCGGGCGTTCCGGTGCAGCGCTATACCAACCGCGCGGACAAGCCGGGCGGCTCGACGCTCGGCAACATCAGTCTTTCGCACGTGTCGCTCGACAGCGTGGACATCGGGCTTGCGCAGCTTGCGATGCACTCGTGCTATGAGACGGCGGGCGCGAAGGACACAGCGTATCTCGTGCGCGCGATGGAGGCCTTCTTCTCGCGCAGCTTCCGCAAGACGCCGGACGGGATCCGGATCTGAGAAAAGAAACAATTGGTGACTTAAGCTATGAGAAAAAAACTGGTCTGTCTGCTGCTGGCGCTCGCGGTGTGTCTGTCGCTCGCGGGCTGCGGCGGCGTGTCCTACGGCGTAAATCCCGTGATGACGCTCGTATCGCAGGACTATTCGATGGCCTTCCGCAACGACGACATGGTCTATTATTACGTCGTCGCCGCGCTGGAAGAGATGAACGCCGAGGGCACGATCACGGAGCTGGCGCGCAAGTGGCTCGGCTCGAATATGGTGAGCTTCGGCAGAAGGGCAAACGCGCTCGCGGCCTATGAGCCGCCCGAGCCGCGCACCTTTATCATCGGCGTGGACGAAAACTCCTTCCCCTTCGCTTACGGCGACAACGGGAACTACTGGGGCTTTGACGTGGAGCTGGCCACGCGGATGTGCGAAAAGCTGGGCTGGACGCTGAAGGTGCAGGTGGTGGAAAAAGAGAACGTCTATATCGAGCTCTATTCCGGCAACATCGACTGTGCCTGGGGCGGGCTTGCGCTGCCGGAGAAGGACATTGAGAACAAGCGCTATACCGTATACGGCCCCTATGTGCACAACGACATCGTGATCGCCTCGCGCGACGGGTCGAACATCTGGAACAGTCTGCAGCTGAACGGACGCCGCATGGCCATGTGCACGACGCCGGAGGCCATGGAGGCGCTGCAGAGCGCCGGAAAGGTGGCAAACCGGCTTGGTCAGATCACGCGTCTGGCCGGCGGGACGACCGAGTGCTTCAGCTATCTCTTCGCAGGCAAATGCGATCTGATCCTGACCGACAGCACGGCGATCGCTTATTACAATTCGCACTGACGGGAAAGCCGAGCGTGACATGAGAAAAGACAACTATACCTTTATTGCCGTCGCTTACGGCGGCGCGGCCGAGATCGTCCCCTTTGAGCAGGCCAAGACCTTTTGGGTCTATTGTCTCGACGGAAAGCATATTAAAAAGCGGCAGCTCCTTTCCCTGTATGCCGAGACGGGCAGCGCGCAGCTTGAGGAATTCTGCTCGTCCGTGATCGACGTTGTGATCTGCCGCAATTTTTCCTCGCGCGCGATCGCAAAGCTGAAGGAAAAGGACATGAGGCTGTATACCTTTGACGGAGGCTGCGACGCCGCCGTAAAAAAATATCTCAGCGGCGAGCTGAGAGAGCTTTGAGAAAGACAGCGATCCCCGGTCAGCAGACCGGGGATCGTTTTTTCGTCATTTAGACAGTTGCGCCGCAGGGAAAAGCATGGTAGAATAAGATGCTAATTCAATTTTTAGAAGTATTTTGGAGGTGGACGCCGTTATGTTTGGCAGACGACCCGACGGACGCCGCGTTCAGGGGATCGACCCCGTTATGAAGATCACGCCCTATGTGATGCCGATGCGCTGCGACGCGCAGGTATTTTTAAAGCACAGGGCCGATATGGAAAAGATGTCGCGCTATATCCGCAAACAGAAGGCGGAGAAGCACGAGACGATCACCTATATGCAGATCATCGTCGCCGCTTATGTGCGCGCGGTCAGCCGGAATCCGGCGGTGAACCGCTTTATTATGAACAAGCAGCTCTTTGCGCGCAACAACTGCTCGGCCGCGTTCACGATCCTGAAAAATCCGAACGACGCCGACGACGGCGAGGCCGTGGTAAAGATCAAGTTCGATCTGACCGATACGATCTATGACGTACGAGACCGCATGACCGCCGCCGTGGCGGCCAACCGCGGCGAAAACGCGGGGACGGGCTTTGTGGACAAGCTGCTGGGCTTTCTCTTTGCCGTGCCGGGGCTCGCCACCGTCGTGGTGGGGCTGGTCAGATTTCTTGACCGCTACGGGCTGGCACCCGGGGTGCTGATGGAGGAGCTGCCCTTCTATGTGGGCATGTATATCACGAACACCGCCTCGATCGGGCTGCACGACGTGAACCACCATCTGTACAACTGGGGCGACGTGGGGCTGTTCTTCGGCATGGGCACGACGGAGAAGGTCGCCGTCGAGGAAAACGGCGAGATCCGCATGAAGCGCTTTCTGCCCATCGGCATCACGGCCGACGAGCGCGTCTGCTCCGGCGCGCATTACGCCCGCTTTTTCAACGACATGCGCTATTATCTCGATAACCCCGAAAAGCTGGAGACGCCGCCGGAGACGGTGCGCTTCGACAAGGGGATGGAGTACCACGAGCCGAAGATCGCGAAGGAGGGAAACCGATGAAGGCCGCTCTGCGGATCCGGAGGCTGGAAGAAGGAGACGCCGCCGCTGTTTCCGCACTTATTTGCCGGACGCTGTGGGAATCCAACGCGAAAGATTACCCCGATGAGATGCTCCAGGAGTTGGTTGGGCGCATGCAGCCGGCCGATATTCTGCAGCGCGCATCCTGGACGCATTTCTATGTGGCGGAAGCGGACGGCGAGCTGATCGGCTGCGGCGCGATCGGTCCCTATTGGGGCAGGGAGGACGAGAGCAGCCTTTTCACGATCTTCGTGCTGCCTTCCCGACAGGGGCAGGGCGTCGGACGCAGGATCGTGGAAACGCTGGAGTCGGACGCGTACGCTCTGCGCGCGAGACGGATAGAGGTGCCGGCCTCGATCACCGGACTGCCGTTTTATCAGAAGCTGGGCTACAGCTTCAAGGACGGCTGTGACCGTCTCGATGAGGAACGGCTCTACCGCCTGGAAAAATTCAGACAGCGGAAATAAAAAACACGCTCTCGTGTGAGAGCGTGTTTTTTATTTTATTTGCTTTGTCAGGTCAATTACTTGCCCTGCTCCTCGCCGAAGGTCTTCTTGGCCTCTTCCCAGCCGGCCTTCAGGCTCTTGAGCCCGGCGGAGACGAAGTCGCGGAGATCGTCGGTGGCGTCGGCAGCGGCGGCGGAGAGCTTATCGGTGGCTTCTCTCAGCGCGGCCTTGGCCTGCTCGACCTTGGCTTCCAGCTCGGCCTTCTTCTCGGCCTCGGCAGCCTCGGCGCTCTTGAGGTCGCGGATCGCGGCCTGGGCGGCGGCGAGACGGGCAACGGGAACACGGAACGGGCTGCAGGAGACATAGTCGAGACCGACCTTGTGGAAGAACTCGACAGAGGACGGATCGCCGCCGTGCTCGCCGCAGACGCCGAGGTGCAGCTCCGGACGGGTGGCGCGGCCGAGACGGCAGGCCATGTCGACGAGCTTGCCGACGCCGATCTGGTCAATGCGGGCGAACGGATCGTTCTCGTAGATCTTCTTGTCGTAGTAGGCGCCGAGGAACTTGCCGGCGTCGTCGCGGCTGAAGCCGAAGG
>DJYJ01000057.1 GCA_002450075.1 Clostridiales bacterium UBA6981 | reverse complement strand
ACTTTTAATAGTTAGTCTTTCTTTGAGGAAAATTATACGGCATAACTTTTCTTTTGTACAGTCTTTTCCCCTTTACATTTCTAAAGTGTAGGCGTATAATACAAAATATCGAAATGTTTATTTTTGCAATTCGCTATTTTACGGGGGTGTTTATTGTGCAGATCGGTGCAGTGATCGTGGCGGCAGGGATGTCCTCACGTATGGGGGATTTCAAGCCGATGCTGAATATCGGATCGATCTCCATCGCCCAGCGCATCGTGGCCACGTTCCACCAGGCGGGTGTGATGCGCATCGTTGTCGTCACCGGCTATAACGCCCCGCTGCTGGAGCGGCACCTCGCAAACAACGGCCTGGTGTTTCTGCGCAACGAGCGGTATGAAACGACGCAGATGTTCGATTCGGCCAGGATCGGTCTTTCCTATCTGCGGGATAAATGCGACCGGATCCTTTTCACCCCGGTCGACATTCCGCTCTTTACGGCGCTTACGGTGCAAAAGCTGATCGAATCGGATGCGCCGCTCTGCTGCCCGGTCTGCGAGGGAAAGACCGGCCATCCGCTCGTCATCGCCTCGTCGCTGCTGGACAGTATCCTCTCCGACGGCGGCGAGGGCGGACTGCAGGGCGCGATCTCCCGCTGCGGTGAGGAGATGACGCGCGTCGAGGTCGAGGACCCGGGTATCCTGCACGACGCCGACACGCCGGACGATTACAAGGCGCTGCTTGCCTATCACAACGAGCAGCTGATCCGCCCCGAGATCGGCGTGTCGCTGAGCCGGGAAAAGCCCTTTTTCGATGAAAAGACCGCCATGCTGCTCTCCCTTGTGGAGGAGACGGGCTCGGTCCGCCGTGCCTGTGAGCGGATGCAGATCTCCTACTCCGGCGGTTGGAACATCATCCGCGCGCTGGAGTCCCAGCTGCATTTTCCGCTGCTGGAGCGCAGCCAGGGCGGCGCCAACGGCGGTGAGAGCAAGCTGACCGAGCACGGCAGACGGCTGCTCGGCTGTTATGAGAGCTATGTCACGGCGCTTCGCGAGCAGGCCAAGGAGCTGTTTGCCGCGTATTTCGGAGACGAGCTGTGAGCAGACGAATCATCCTTGTCCGGCACGCGATGCCGGATATCCCGCTGGGAGAGCGCTGGTGCGTCGGCGGAAGGAGCGATTTCCCGCTCGGCCGTCTGGGGCGCATCCAGGCAGCACGGCTGCCGTTTATAGAAGAATTGAAAGGCGTACAGGCCGTTTTTGCAAGTCCGCTCGTCCGCGCGATCGAGACGGCGCGGCCGCTTTGCGATGCGCCGCGGATCATGCCCGGCCTCGAGGAGCAGGACATGGGCGTGTGGGACGGTCTCTCTTTTCGCGAGATCATGGCACGCTACCCGGAGCTGTATGCCGCGCGCGAGAGCGACCCCTCGCTGCTGCCCGACGGCGCGGAGAGCGACGAAGAAGTCGCAGGACGGATGTATGAGGCGATCAGACGATGCCTCTCGGAGAGCGAGGGGAATATCGCCCTTGTCAGCCACAAGGGCTCGATCGCCGTAATCACGGGACAGCGCAGCAAGCTCGGCTATACCTCGCTGACCGTGTTGGAGGAAGAGGATGGCGCGCTCAGGGTGCGCGATGTTGGACTTTCGCCGCGGCCGGACATCACAGACGAGCTGTGCCTCGCGATGCTGAGCGCTTCGGGGGCAAACGAGGCGCTTATCGCACACTGCCGCGCCGTCGCCGCGCTCGCTGACGAGCTTGGCACCGGGCTGATAGAAAAGGGGATCGCGCTCGACAGCAAGGCGGTCCATGCCGCGGCGCTGCTGCACGACATCGCCAAGGGTGAGCGCGACCACGCCGTTATCGGCGGGCTCTGGCTCCGGGAGCTTGGACTTCCACAGCTCGCGGAGATCGTCCGGCAGCATACCGAGCCGGACGGCGACGCGCTGAACGAAGCCGGACTTGTCTTCCTGGCCGACAAGCTGGTCAGGGGGGCGACGCGCGTAGGACTTGAGGAGAGATTCGGCGAGAGTCTTAAAAAATGCAAAACACCGGAAGCGCGGGCCGCGCACGCAAGACGCCTGGCACTGGCGCGTTCGCTGAAAGAGAAAATCGACCGGCTCACAGGAGCCGAAGGAATCGAATAAACAAGGAGGCAGCCATGAAACTTGTCAAAACCGAGGAAGCCGTCGGCCACGTTCTGTGCCACGACATCACACAGATCATCAAGGATGAGAAAAAAGGCCCGGTTTTCCGCAAGGGGCACATCATTGAGCCCGCGGACATCCCCGTCCTGCTGAGCGTAGGCAAGGAGCATCTCTATGTCTGGGAAAACGACGAGACCATGCTCCACGAGGACGAGGCGGCTGAGATCCTGCGCGACATCTGCATCGGCGATCACATGCGCGCCACAGAGCCCAAGGAGGGCAAGATCGAGCTGATCGCCGAGGAGGACGGCCTGCTGCTGATCGACATCGAGCGGCTGCGCGCGATCAACGCGCTGGGCGACATGATGATCGCGACGCGCGCCTCCGGCTTCATGGTCAAACGCGGCGACAAGCTGTGCGGCACGCGCGTGATCCCGCTTGTGATCAAAAAGGAGCGCATGGAAAAGGCGAAGGAACTCGCGGGGGACACGCCGCTGATGCGTCTCGTGCCCGTACGGCCGCGCAGCTATGGCGTCGTCACGACCGGCAGCGAGGTTTTCCGGGGCCGGATCAAGGACACCTTTACGCCCGTGATCGAGCAGAAGCTCGCGGAATTCGGCTGTACGATGACCGAGCACGTGATCCTGGGCGACGAACACGAGAAGATCACTGCCGCGGTGCTGGACATGCTGGATAAGGGCTGCGAGATGGTCTTTTGCAGCGGCGGCATGAGCGTCGATCCCGACGACAAGACGCCCCTTGCGATCAAGAATACCGGCGCGAACATCGTCTCCTACGGCGCGCCCGTGCTGCCCGGCGCGATGTTCCTGGTCTCCTACATGCCGGATGGGCGGCCGGTGTGCGGTCTCCCCGGCTGCGTGATGTACGCCAAGCGCACGATCTTTGACCTGCTGCTGCCGTATCTCGTGACGGACACCCCGATCACAAAAGAGCATCTGGCCGGTCTCGGCCACGGCGGACTGTGCCTCAACTGCCCGGTCTGTCATTTCCCGAACTGCGGGTTCGGAAAGGGCGTCTGACTTTCCTGAAAAGGTCTTGCCTGCGGGCAAGAAGCAGAACCCCCCTGAAAGCCTTTTTTCCTTCCGGTATAAGCACGTAAAGCCGTGTTTATATAATATTCATTTCCCTGAAAAACGGGAAAAGGAGGAAAACAAGCATGAAAAAAACCCTTGCGCTGCTGCTGGCGCTGACGATGGTCTTTGCGCTGGCAGCATGCGGCGGGCAGAGCGCGCCCGCTGCGACCCAGACTCCGGCAGAGGAAGCCGCAAATCAGCCGGCCGAGGAGGCCGCTCCGGCGGAAGAGACCGCCCCGGCTGAGGAGATCGAGCTGATCGTCTTTGCCGCCGCCTCGATGACCGAGACGCTTACGGAGATCAAGGGCCTGTACGAGGCCGCGAATCCCGGCGTCAAGATCACCTATAACTTCGACTCCTCCGGCACGCTCAAGACCCAGATCCAGGAGGGCGCTGAATGCGATCTGTTCATCTCCGCCGGTCAGAAGCAGATGAACCAGCTCGACAGCACCGCGAGCGCGGAAGTCAACACCGAGGGACTGGACTTTGTCCTGCAGGGCAGCCGCATCAATCTGCTCGAGAACAAGGTCGTTCTGGTCGTTCCCGAGGGCAATCCCAAGGGGATCGAGTCCTTTGACCAGCTCGCCGAGCTGCTGAAGAACGGCGATGTGCTCATGGCCATGGGCAACAGTGACGTTCCCGTCGGCCAGTACACGCAGAAGATCCTCGCCTACTATGAGCTGAGCGAGGAAGATCTGGCCGCTGCGGGCGCTATCACCTACGGCACCAACGTCAAGGAAGTCACGACCCAGGTCAGCGAGGCGAGTGTCGACTGCGGCGTCGTCTACTGCACCGACGCCTTCTCCGCCGGTCTGACGGTCGTTGAAGGAGCCACGGCCGAGATGTGCGGCCAGGTCATCTATCCCGCGGCCGTGCTGAACGTCAGCACGCATCCCGAGGCAGCCCAGAGCTTCCTCGACTACCTCACGACGGACGAGGCCATGGCCGTGTTCGAAGCGGTCGGCTTCTCCCCGGCGGCATGATCGGAAAAACGGCAGGGCGTTTTACGCCCTGCCGGCATTTCACGTTTCGGAGATCGATTCATGAGTATTGACTGGTATCCACTTTTCAACTCGCTGCGGATCGCCGCGATCAGCTGTGTGCTGGTGTTTTTCACGGGGATCTTTTTCGCCTATTGGGCGGCAAAGCTCCCACGCCTTGTCAAGGGCGTGCTCGACGTTGTCCTGACGCTGCCGATGGTGCTGCCGCCCACGGTCTGCGGCTATTTTCTGCTGCTGATCTTCGGAATGAAGAGACCGATCGGCATCTTTCTGCTGCGCTTCGGCGTCAAGTTCGTCATGACCTGGTACGGCGGCGTGCTGGCCGCGGCGGTCGTGGCCTTTCCGCTGATGTACCGCACGGCGCGCGGCGCGTTCGAGAGCTTTGATGAGACGCTGGCTTATTCCGGCAGGACGCTGGGGCTTTCCAACACCTACATCTTCTGGCGTATCCGCATGCCGGCCTGCCGTCAGGGCATCCTTGCCGGCGCGGTGCTGGCCTTTGCCCGCGCCCTGGGCGAATACGGTGCGACGAGCATGCTCATCGGCTATACGCCCGGAAAGACCGCCACGATCTCGACGACCGTCTATCAGCTCTGGCGGACGAATGACGAGCGGGGCGCGATGTTCTGGGTGCTGGTCAATCTTGCGATCAGCACGGTGGTGCTGCTCGCCGTGAACATGCTCGAGAGCCGACAGAAAAAGGCGGTGAAGAGATGAGCCTGATCGTGGATATCCGAAAGGATCTCGGCAGCTTTCGTCTGGATGTAAAATTTGAGGCCGAGAGCGGCGTGACCTGTCTGCTCGGCGCCTCGGGCTCCGGCAAGAGCATGACCTTAAAGTGCATCGCCGGTATTGAAAAGCCCGACGAGGGACATATCGAACTCGACGGGCGGGTGCTGTACGATTCGGAGAAGAAGATCGACCTGCCGCCGCAGCAGCGGCGCGTGGGGTATCTTTTCCAGAACTATGCGCTTTTCCCGAATATGACAGTACGGCAGAACATCCTCTGCGGGCTGTGCCGTGAGAAGGACCGTTCTGAGAAAGAAAGGCACCTGCGCGAAATGGTAAATATGCTGCAGCTGGAGGGGCTGGAGAACCACAAGCCGCACCAGCTCTCCGGCGGGCAGCAGCAGCGGGTCGCGCTTGCGCGTATCCTGGTCAGCGATCCGAGACTTTTGCTGCTTGACGAGCCCTTTTCCGCGCTCGACGGCCACCTGCGCGACGCGCTGAAGATCGAGCTGCGCGATTTGCTAGTGCAGTTCGGCGGCACGGTGCTGATGGTGACGCACGACCGTACCGAAGCCTATAACATGGCCGCGCGGATCGCGGTGATGGACAAGGGCGGCATTCTGACGCTGCGGCCGACGAAAGAGCTCTTTGCCGACCCCGGCAGTGTCCAGGCCGCCGTGATCACCGGATGCAAGAATATTGCCGCGGCGCGCCGGGTCGACGAGCATACGGTGGAGGTCCCGGAATGGGGCGTCCGGCTGGAGACAAAGCAGCGAGTGGCAGATGGCCTTTGCGCCGTCGGCATCCGCGCGCACTATTTCAACGCCGCGGCGCAGCAGAACCGGTTCCCGGTGCGCTTCGTCGAGGAGATGGAGGAGCCGTTTGAAACGACGCTCCAGTTCCGCTTTGCCTCGCAGCGCGACGACAGCCCCGCGATCTGGTGGCGGCTTGCCAAGGACAAGCGTCCGGCGGCGTTCCCGCAGGAGCTCGGCGTCGCACCGGCAAACATCCTGCTGCTGTACAAATAAAAAGCCCGGGACTTTCGAAAGGATCGAAAGTCCCGGACTTTTTTTGCCTCTGCTTATTCTGCCGCATCCTCGACGAGCACCTTCATTGTGCCGCCGCAGACCATGCCGTCCGATTCCGCGACCTCGCCCGTGAGGTCGATGTCGACGATCTGATAGCGTCCGGTGCCGATGATCCGGACCGCGTCGCGGATCACCGCGCCCTCACTGCAGCCGCCGCCGATCGAGCCGGTGACCTTGCCGAGCGGGCTGACGGCCATCTTGGCGCCGGCCTCGCGCGGGGTCGAGCCCTTGGTCTCGATCACGGTGACGATAGCTTTCGGTTCATGGTTTTCCGCGAGATAGCGCAGCGTGGAGAGTTCCATATCCGAATCGCAGCAGCAGCGCCCCTTGCCGTGCTCCGGCAGACGCTTATAGGCGATCAGCTCCGAGAGAATCGAGATCGCGATCTCCTGCGGCGTGATCGCGCCGATGGGCAGACCGATCGGCGTGCAGATCTCCGCCATCCGCTCGGTGGAATAGCCCTCGTCCGCAAGCATCTCCATCAGCCCCTTGACCCTGCGGCGCGAGCCGATCAGACCGAGATAGGCCGTACGCACCCCGGGCAGCAGCACGCGCAGACAGTCCGCGTCGTGTCGGTGGCCGCGTGTGATAATGACCACATAATCATAGGGCGTGAGGTTCACGCTGCGGATGGCGTTTTCAAAGCTGTCACAGATGACCTGCTCTGCCAGCGGGAAGCGTGCGCGGTTGGCAAAATCGGGCCTGTCGTCCGCCACAATAACGGAAAAGCCGCACTTTGCCGCAAATTCCACCACGTGCAGCGCAATATGGCCGCCGCCGAGGACAAGCAGCCGCTCCTGCGGCAGCATCGGCTCACTGACGGTGAGCACGTCGCCGTCCCTCTCCGCCGTTACCGAGGCGACCATGCGGCCCTTGAGATCCTCCGTGGGGGAGACGGCGGTGAGGCGGCGGGAAAAGCCCTCCGCGATCGTTCCGCTCTCGCCGCGGATCGCGGTTTCAAGGGCCACGGCCTCTCCGGCCTCGAGTTTTTTCAAAATATCCTGATAAACGTTCATCTAAAACACCTCCGTGGGGGATCGGTTCTCACAAATCCTATCTTAATCATATCGCTTGTTGCGCCGCTCTGCAAGAAATTCTTTTCCGGGAGAGTGGAAAACAGCTTCGGCCGAGGACAGGGGGAGCGGCCGGCTGTTTTATCGCCTGTGCGTTAAGTCGTTCATTTCCAGAACGACCTCCCACATCACATTGGCGCCGAAGTTAAGGACGGACGACGGAGCGGGCAGACGCAGAACGTGGGTAAAACCGGCGCTTTTTGCCGTCATAACAGCCCTGTCCATGTGATAATTGCTGCTGATCAGCACAACAGGCTCGTCGGGATCGATCAGCTGCGCGGCATTGCGGAAATTGTCCTTTGTGGTCCTGGCCTGATCCTCAAGCGTCAGCTTCTCTTCCGGCACGCCCCGTTCGAGAAGGATATCGCGCATAACGGCAGCCTCGGTCCTCCCGGATCGGTCCGGGTTTCCCCCGGTCAGGATGAGCGTCGACTCCGGGTTGGCCCGCCAATAGTTTTCCGCGGTGTCCAGTCGGGAGATCAAATCAGCGGTCGGCTTGCCGTTTTCCAGCGCCAGCCCGAGCACAAGAACATGATCGGCCGGTTCGGCTGTGCGCATAAAGCTGCCGACGGTAACCTTTCCGACAAAAAAGAGGATCACAGAAAAGGCAAGCACAACAATTATACGGACGAGCCACCCGACGACCTTGAGCGCTATTAAGTTCGTTGCCGTCAAAAAACCGAAGCGCAGGTCAAGGGCAAAGAGGAGGAAGATGGCGCAGGCGATGAGCTCATAACTGAAAATACGAATATAGGTATCTCTCAGAACCACGGTGCGGATCCGATGGACCATGATAACGGAAAGATAGAGTGTGAAAACGACTGCGGCAAGGATGAGAATATCAGCAATGATCTGTCTGGCTTTCATTTCCTGCAACCTCCGGGATAGCGTGGCTTTTCGGCTCTGCACCGTTCGCTGAAGGGAACGGAAGAGAGAAGGCTTTATGGGAAAAGAAAAATACATCGCAAGACTCGATTGATAAATATAATATAGCACAAAGCAGACAGTTTGGAAAAGAAAAAACGCAAATCGGCCGTTGCGACGATTGGAAAAGGCCGCAGGTTCGACCTGACACTTAGAAAGAAATAAAGCAGACCGGCAAAAGACGATCCGCTTATTTGGGAAATCACGCTGCATGTGATACCATGCGACCGAAATGGTTCACGCGGCGTGCTTTTTGCCGTTTACGGGATATGTTTGGGCATCCCCGGGGGCTCATAAGGGCAAAAGCAAGGTCAAAAGGATTCGCCCGGGAGACTTATTCTACCAGAAGTAGAATTTTCTCAAATTTCTCGTTATTTACGAATTGCTTCTCTTACAGTATCATGGTATCGCGGGCCGCAAGAATCGAAGAAACAATAAACAACGGAGGAGCATACGATGGACACGTTGAAAATCGGACAGTATATCCAGCATTTACGGAAAGCTGCCGGCATGACGCAGAAAGAGCTGGCAGAGAAGTTGAATATCTCTTTCCAGGCTGTCTCAAAATGGGAAAACGGGGATACGCTTCCGGATACCGGTATTCTTCTCGATTTGTGTGATGTGCTGAATACAACGGCAGATAAGCTGCTCAACGGAGGAAGTCTCGCGGCGGTCGAACGCAGACTTATGAGGCTTGAGGACGTTACAACCGGCTTTCAGTATATGGAAAGCATAGGAAAACTTTTCGGCGAAGACTGTACCTTTTTCGTGGGCATGGTCGAGGGGATCAACGAAAAAATGAACATTGACCTGTTGACCTATCTGAAGGATCCCAAAACCCGGGAAGTAATGTATGCGGAGGTGCTGATCCAGGGGATTCTTTCCGGGCGTACCGTAGATATGGACGAAATTGAGGCGAACTTCCAAAACGAAAAGATGGTGAAAGAAATCCGGCGCTACCTTGCCAAAGCAAACGGGAATCCCGGGACAACAGCATAGAGCACCTGAGAGATCTCCCCTCGTATGAATCCTGCGATTTGTGCGAGGGGCGTATTTCGCGCTCAATCGTCGAAGCATTCATTCTCTGTACAGGATGCGCAAAATGCTGCCCTCTCGTTTGTCCCACAAGGGCAAAGCGAGTCGCAAGATTCGAACTAGCGGCCGTTATTAAAATTTCAAGAGGCCGCTAGTTCGTGCGAGCCAACTGAAAGAAATACAGCAGACCGTCAAAAGACGATCTGCTGTATTTGGTCCGAGTGACTAGATTCGAACTAGCGGCCTCTTGAACCCCATTCAAGCGCGCTACCAACTGCGCTACACCCGGAAATTATAAATTTCAAGACAAGAACCACCCGGAAATAACAGGCTCTTGTTCAGCGCCAAATTATATTAGCACACTCTTTCGGAAAAAGCAAGACCCTTTTTCGCGAAAAATGCGGGGCGGATGACCGCCCCGCATCGAGATCATTTTCGGTTATTTTTTTTTCGACAGATCGTTCGAAAAATGCTCGCGTGTCAGCTTGGCTACGACACCGGAGAGCGCAAAGAGCGCAACGAAGTTCGGGATCGCCATCAGACCGTTCAGCGTATCCGCCACGTCCCATACCGCGTCGATCGAAGCGACCGAGCCGATAACGACGACCACGACGAAAATGAACTGGTAGACCTTGGCGGCTTTGAGACCGAGCAGATATTGCACACAGCGCGTGCCGTACAGCGACCAGCCGAGGATCGTGGAGAAGGCGAACATCATCAGCGCGAGTGCAACAAAGAGCGCGGCGAACTTGGTACCGAAGACCGTGGAGAACGCGCTGGTGATCAGCTCGCTGCCCGGCTTGACGCCCCAGTTGATGTCCACGCCGCTGATGATGACGGACAGCGCGGTGAGCGTGCAGATGATGATCGTGTCGATGAAGACCTCGAAAATGCCGTACAGACCCTGGTTGACCGGCCCCTTGGTGTCGGCGGCGGCGTGTGCGATCGCGGCGGAGCCAAGGCCCGCCTCATTCGAGAAAGCGCTGCGGCGCATGCCCCAGATCACCGTCTGCTTAAGCACGATGCCGGAGGCCGCGCCGAAGACCGCGCGCGGCGTGAAGGCGCTGGCAAAAATCAGATAAAAGGCGTGGCCGATGCCGGAGATGTGAGAGATGATCACGATCAGCGTGAAGAGGATATAGAACGCGCTCATAAAGGGGACGAGCTTTTCGCATACCTCGCCGATACGCTTGATGCCGCCGAAGAGGATCAGCGCGACAAGCACGGCGAGTACGATGCCGCAGACAAGATTGATCGTACCGGCGGCGGAGGCGGCGGAGGGGACAAAGGCCACGATCGCCCCGTTGAGCGAGCCGACAATGGATTTGGCCTGGGCGCCGTTGCCGATACCGAAGGCGGCGAGAGCGGCAAAAATGCAGTAGAGACTGCCGAGCCACTTCCAGTTCTTGCCCATGCCGTTGCGGATGTAGTACATCGGGCCGCCGACCCAGTCACCCTTGGCGTCACGCTCGCGATAACGGATCGAGAGGACGACCTCGGAGTACTTGGTGACCATGCCCATCAGCGCGGCGAGCCACATCCAGAAAACGGCGCCGTAGCCGCCGAGCGCGATTGCTTGGGTCGTACCGACGATATTGCCCGTGCCGACGGTGGCGGACAGCGCGGTAGAAACAGCCTGGAAGGGTGTGACGGCGCCTTCGCCGGCTTTTTGCCGGGAGAACATTTTCCCGATCGTGTTCTTCAGCGCGTAGCCGAGCTTGGTGAACTGGATCCAGTTGTTGCGGATCGTCAGAAACAGACCTCCGCCCACCGCGCAGGGGAGAAAGATGTACAGCCAGGCGACCGTATTCAAGGGGCCGGTTAAGAACGAAACAATCTTGTTAAGGACATCCATGACAGTTCTCCTTTCTGTGCTGTTGGGAAAACTTGAAATAACGCCAGAAATAATGTGATTATTTTACAGTAAAACGCGCTAAATTGCAACAGTAAAACAGTGCCCACTCTGACAAAAGAAAAGAGCTGCGGCAAATGTTTTTTATGCGAAATGTTGAATCTACAAAAAGGATATGATATAATTCATGACCGCTATGAAACGATTGATCGACAACACCATACCGAAATTCCTGCTCACCGGCGTCATCAATACGCTCGTCGGCGCGCTCGTCATGTTCCTGCTGTATAATCTGGCCGGCTGCTCTTATTGGCTCAGCTCGGCGGCAAATTACGTCGTCGGCGGCACGGTCAGTTTTTTTCTGAATAAGTATTTCACGTTCCGCAATACGGAACGGTCCTGGACCCAGGTGGCGCGGTTTGCGCTTACGGTCGCGGTCTGCTGGCTGGTCGCCTACGGCGTTGCAAAGCCGCTTGCGCTGCGGCTGCTTTCATCCGCGAGCGAGTCGGTACAGACGAACGTCGCCATGGTCGTCGGTATGGGACTGTACACGGTGCTCAATTATCTCGGGCAGCGGTTTTTCGCATTTAAATCTTCGCATTCGGAGGACACGGATGATCACGTGGCTGACTGATACCGTTATCGGGAAATTAACCATGACCTTCCTGATCTCGATGCTCCCGGTGGTGGAGCTGAGACTGGGATTGCCGTACGGGATCGCAATCGGGCTGAATTATCCGCTGGCGCTGCTGGCGGCGGTGGCGGGCAACCTGCTCCCCGTGCCGTTCATCATTCTGTTTATCAAAAATGTACTCGCATTTCTGCGGGCCAAAATAAAAGCGCTTGACGGATTCATCTCGAGGATAGAGGAGCGGGCGCATCTGAAGAGCGAAATGGTCGTGAAATACGGCCAGATCGGGCTGTTCCTGCTGGTCGCCATCCCGCTGCCCGGCACCGGCGCCTGGACCGGCGCGCTTGTCGCGGCGCTGATGGGGCTGCCGCTGAAGAAAGCGCTGCCTGCGATCGTCTGCGGCGTGCTTGGCGCAGCGGCCATCATGACGCTTGTCACCTTCGGCGCTATCCACCTGTTTTGATCGACATGAAAACAATCCCGCTGCCGTACCGACGGCAGCGGGATCATTTTATCTTTGAACTTTTATGCGCGCCGATACAGTTTGGTATAGGCGAGAAGCTTTTTCGCAAGCTCCGGGGTGACGGCGTCGGGCTTCATGCGCCATTGCCAGTTGCCGGACGCGGAGCCGGGCGTGTTCATACGTGCGCTCTTCGGCAGCTCAAGCGCATCCTGCATCTGCAGGACGAACAGCGACGAAGGCGTCGCCATGCCGGTACGGATCATGCCCCAGCACCAGCCCTCATCGGGCGTGATGTGCATATATTCCTCGGCAAGGCGGCGGGTTTTGCGGTCAAGACCGCTGACCCAGCCGCGCACGGTCTCGTTATCGTGCGTGCCGATGTAGCAGACGCTGTGGGGCGGACAGTTGTGCGGCATATAGGGAGCGTCGCCGTTCGGATCAAAGCCGAACTCCAGCACACGCATCCCGGGCAGCTTGGAATCAGCCAGCAGCTTTTCGACCTCGGGCGTCGTGTAGCCCAGATCCTCGGCGATGAAGCGCAGATCGTGGAACCAGGAGGTCAGCACGCCGACGAGATCCATCCCCGGCCCCTTGACCCAGTGGCCGCGGCGTGCTGTCTTGTCGCCGTAAGGGACGGCCCAGTAGCTTTCAAAGCCGCGGAAATGATCGATGCGGATGACGTCATACAGCTTGCCGACGCCCTCGATCCGGCGGATCCACCAGCCGAAGCCGTCCTTCTTCATGGCGTCGTAATCGTACAGCGGGTTGCCCCAAAGCTGACCGTCCTCGGTAAAGGCGTCGGGCGGGCAGCCGGCCACCTCGGTGGGCAGGTTGTTTTCGTCAAGCTGGAAATAATGCGGCTCACTCCACACATCGGAGCTGTCGAGCGCGACATAAATCGGCACGTCGCCGATGAACTCGATGCCCTTTTTATGTGCATAGTCCTTCAGCGCGTTCCACTGGCGGAAGAACAGAAACTGCAGAAAAGCATAGAAGGAGACGTCCTCCGCAAGCTCGCTGCGGTAACGCGCGAGCGCGTCCGGACGGCGCAGACGGATATCCTCATCCTCCCATTCGACCCAGCTGCGCATGCCGAAGTGCACCTTGAGCGCCATGAACAGCGCATAATTCTCAAGCCAGGAAGCGTTTTCGGTGCGGAACGCGGCGAACGCATCGGCGAAGCGCTCCTTGCCGCGCTCATAAGCCGTGCGCAGGACGGGGAAACGGTTTTCGTAGATCGCGCCGTAATCCACGCGCGCGTCGTCATGTCCCCAGAAACGCTCCTCGATCTCGCTCTTTTTCAGCAGCCTGTCGCGCACAAGCAGATCAAGATCGATGAAATACGGGTTGCCCGCAAAGGTGGAAAACGAAGCGTAGGGGCTGTCGCCGTAGCTCGTTGGGCCGAGGGGGAGAAGCTGCCAGTAGTGCTGGCCGGAGCGTTTGAGAAAATCGACAAATTGATAGGCGCTTTTGCCCATGGTGCCGATCCCGTAGGGGGAGGGCAGGGAACTCATCGGCATCAAAACGCCGCAGGACCTTTTCATATCAGAAATCTCACCTTTCATCCGAACGATCGGAAAGAAACGATCTCTCCAATGGCCTATATTACCAATTTGTACGGCCAAAGTCAAACAGAAAGCAAATGTCTGCTACCGGAGAGGCATAATCGAGCTCAACGTGCGATATATATGTAATAAAAAGGAGCAAAGGAGGAGGGCGAGATGCTGGGAGAGCGTAGCGGAGAAGCTCTGGCGCGGACGCACACACTGGAGATGGAGAACCGGGAGAAGCTGCGCCTTACGGGTGTGAGCGACGTTTCCGGCTTTGACGAGAACGTCGTCGTGCTTATGACCGACATGGGGGAGCTTTCGATCCGGGGAGAGGCGCTGCACATCGACCGGATCGACCTGGAGGCCGGTATTCTGGAGCTGCGCGGGCGCGTCAGCGAGCTGAGTTATGAGGAGCGGACGGCCGCCGGCTCGCTGTGGTCGCGGCTGTTTGGGTAAGACGTGGGCGTTTCAATCGGTGCACAAACGATATCCATTACCGCCGCAGCGCTCGGCGGGCTGACAGCCGGTCTGCTTTATGATCTGCTGCGGCAGATCCGTTTTTCGACCGGGCGGGCGGCCGGAGTCCTCTGTGATCTCTTTTTCTGTCTTGTCTGTACAACCGAGCTGTTTATGATCGGTATGCTGTTTTGTGACGGAAGACTCGGCGTTTGGGAGCCGGCGGGCTTTGTCGCAGCGTTTGGACTGTATCTGTTCGGGATCAGCCCGTCCGTAACGCCGCTTTTTGGGATTTACAGGGAAAAAATGCTTGTTTTTTTAAAAAAACTCGCAAAAAAGTGAAAAATATACTTCCATTTTTTCAAATTATATTATATATTAACACATATTGAGAGGGTGTGAACCTACGGGCGATAAAACCACGTCGGAAATCATCCGGATCGTCATTGCGGTGATGCTGGCATATGCGCTGTGGCGTTTCATCGCGGTGCAGAACACAATCAAGGAGGCGGAAGCGGCGCACCGGGCGCTAAGCGCGGAGGTGCAGTTGCTCCGGGAAGAGACGGACGCGCTTGCGCGCAGAGTCGTCACTCCGCCGGATAAGGAAGAAATCGAAAAGTTGGCGCGCGATCGACTTGGACTTGTGATGCCGAACGAAACGATTTTTGTTTTTACCGAAGAAAACAGCACAAAAAAAGAGGGATAACATGGCATTGGAAATCGGAACTGTCGTTGAAGGCAAGGTCACCAGTATTGCGAAGTTCGGTGCGTTCGTGCTGCTGCCGGGCGGCAAGAGCGGGCTCGTACATATTTCCGAGATCGCAAACGCGTTCGTCTCCGACATCAACGAATTCGTACAGGTCGGACAGAGCGTGAAAGTACGGATCCTGAGCATCAGCGACGACGGCAAAATCAACCTTTCGATCAAACGGGCGGACGAGACGGCGGCCCAGACGCCGCAGCGTCCCGCACGCGCTTCCTTCCGGCAGGAAAACGAACCCAGGCCCCGTCAGACCTCCTCCGCCCCGGTGGGCGAGGTTGCAGAGCGCAGTGACAATCAGGAGTTTGAAGACAAGCTCAAAAAATTCATGCAGGAGTCGGACAGCCGCATCGCGGACAACCGCCTGTATGCCGACCGTCCGCGCCGAGGCAGAAAACATTGACGGAGGAAAAATAAATCATGAGCGAGTATCAGGACCTGTACAGACAGAAGCTTACGGACGCCGCGTCGATCGCAGCAAGGGTGGAGAGCGGCTGGGTCATCGGAATGGACGCCGCCACGGCACACACGCCGAAGATCATCAGCGCCCTTGCCGAGCGGGCGAGGAAGGATGAGATCCGAAACGTCAAGGTGCAGACGCTGCTTGACGTGTATCCGCTGGAATTCTATGCGGACAAGACGCTGGACGGAAAGCTTAACGGTGTTTCCTGGTTCGCAGGCGGCGGGGCACGCAAGGCGATCAACGCCGGCTTCGCCGATTTTATTCCCAACTATTATCGCGACATCCCCAAGCTGATACGCAGCTGCTATGACTATGACGCGTTCTGCGTCGCCGTCTCGCCCATGGACGAGCACGGTTATTTCTCACTCGGCTGCGTCTCGTCTTACAGCGAGGCGATGATCGAGAAATCCAAACGCATCTTCCTCGAGGTCAACGACCGCCAGCCCCGCGCCGTGTGCGGGCTGCAGATCCATATCAGCCAGGTCGACGGCATTGTGGAAAACAATATGACGCTGCCCGTGCTGCCCGCGGCGAACATCGACGAGACCAGCCGCACCATCGGCGGCTATATCGCCGAGCTGATCCCGGACGGCGCCTGCATCCAGCTGGGCATCGGCGCGATCCCGGACGCGACCGGCATGGCGCTGAAGGAAAAGCACGATCTCGGCATCCACACCGAGATGTTCACCGACTCGATGGTCGAGCTGATCGCCTGCGGCGCGGTCAACAACAGCCGCAAGCAGATCCACCGCGGCGTTTCCGTCACGACCTTTGCCTTCGGCTCGCAGCGGATCTATGATTATATCGACAACAACCCAGCCATCGCACTGATGCCGGTGGACTATGTCAACGACCCGAATGTCATCTGCCAAAACGACAACATGATCTCGATCAACGCGGCGCTGGAGGTTGACTTCTGGGGCCAGGTCTGCGCCGAGAGCGTCGGCACAAAGCACATGTCCGGCTCCGGCGGGCAGATCGATTATGTCCGCGGCGCGACCCAGTCGAAGGGCGGCAAGAGCTTTATCGCCTTCTCCTCGACGGCAAAGGGAGGCACGATCAGCAAGATCAAGTCCACGCTCACGCCCGGGGCGGTGTGCACGACGAGCAAGAACGACGTGGACTATATCGTCACCGAGTATGGCGTGGCGCATCTGCGCGGCGAGAGTCTGGCGAGCCGTACCAGACAGCTCATCGCAATCGCGCATCCTGATTTCCGTGACCAGCTCGCCTTTGAGGCCAAGCAGCGCGGCATCATGATCTGAATGATACAGCTAAACGAGGCAGAGGAGACTCTGCCTCATTCTTTGGCAGGAAAGAGCAGTTATGGATAGAAAATATCATTATTTCAATACAGGGCTTGCATCTGTTTTTCTTTTCGCATCATGTATTGTACCCGTCTATGCAAATTCATCATGGTTCTGGATCTCGAAGACACGGCCTTACGATGTACTGCCCTATGTGATCGCCATGACGCTCTTTATCGAGACGGCCGCCATTGTGCTTGTGGGAAAGGTTCATCGGATCGGGAAAGTATTCTGCTTCGTTTTCCTAGCAAATTTGCTGTCGTTTCTGGCACCGTATCTCTTTAGTTGGATGATTTTTTCCGATGAGCATATTTACCCCACATATGCCTATTATTTAGAGCGCATGCCGGTTTTCACGGTGGGGATCGGGTATTTGTTGGTTACGCTTGCTGCCGAATTGCCGCTCGTGTACGGAAAGCTGAAAAAAGATACCAAAAACCGGAAGCTTTTGCTCTGGACCATAATCATCGCCAATGTTATCACCACGGTCCTGACGTGTTTGATTGAGCATCACTTCTGCTATGGGCATTGGTAAATCGAATTGCATTTTTAGGTATGGTTGTCGCCTGAAGTTATTCGGCAGTAAATATAAGAGAAAAACGTATGTCATTCTGAGGAACAAAGTGACGAAGAATCTATAAATGTCAAACACTTTTAGATTTTTCGCTTTGCTCAGAATGACAAAAGTGTTGTTTGATAACCTAACGCGGCAGGGGAGACCCTGCCGCGTTTTTTTGATACTTGCCAGTTCCGGCGGATAATGATAAAATAAAAAAGATGTTTCATCGAACATAAATGACAACACGGAGGAAGACTCTCATGATTGCGATCGGAAGCGACCACGGCGGATTTGCCCTGAAGGCGGAGATCATCGAGCACCTGCGCAAGCGCGGCTTTGAGGTAAAGGATTTCGGAACCTATTCGGAGGCGAGCTGTGATTATCCTGTCTATGCCAAGGCTGTGGCAAAAGCCGTTGCGGCGGGCGAGTGCGACAAGGGCATTCTGATCTGCGGTACGGGCATTGGCGTTTCCATCACCGCCAACAAGTTCCGCGGCATCCGCGCCGCGCTTTGCGGCGACTGCTTCTCCGCCGAGGCGACGAGACTGCACAACGACGCCAACATCCTCGCAATGGGCGCGCGCGTCACGGGACCCGGCCTGGCGCTCAAGATTGTCGACACCTTCCTGGATACGCCGTTTTCCGGCGATGAGAGACATATCCGCCGCATCTCTATGATAGAGGAGTAAGCTTTCACATGGCAAGAAACGCCGAATTTTATAAAGGCAGCCGGACAAAGAGAACGCACTATTACGTCATCGTCGCTGTGGCGGTGGCGCTTGTGGCGCTGCTTGTGGTCCTGTTTTACAGCATGCAGAAATACGCCGTCATCACCAAGGACGACGTCAAGGTCGTGCTGCCGATCATGGGCGGGGAGAGCGAAATCTCCGCCGCAAGTGACGGTGAAGAGGACGACACGCCCGCACTCGAGCACACCAGCGTATCGATCAGCTTTGACCAGCCGGATTACTCCAGCGTCCTGCCGCTTGCCCGCACGGATGTGAAGCCCGTGCGCGCGATCTTTGTGCCGCATGAGAATATCACACTTGAAAAGCTCGAGGAATATGCCGCCCGTCTCCAGACCGGCAACGCGCTGCTCTTCGAAATGAAGCCGCGCAGCGGCAATCTGATGTGGTATTCAAACGCAAAGGCCGCCCTCGATTACGGCCTTTCGGTGCAGACCGAGGTGACCAACTCGATCCAGCGCTACGTCGACATGCTCAAGGAAAAGAACATTTATCTCGTCGCCCAGATCAGCTGCTGTGTGGATGAGCGCTACCCGGCCTACAGCTCGCTCGTCGCGCTCAAGACCGCCTCCGGCATGAACTATTACGACGATATCGGCATGTGGCTCGACCCGTACAGCCAGAAGGTTCGTGACTATGTCGTCGAGATGGCGCGGGAGCTGTATGCCATAGGCTTTGACGAGGTCGTGCTGGCTGATCTTCGGCACCCTGTGCCGGATGAGGAGCGCGGCGAGGTCGAATTCGTCTACAACGCCGAGATGTCCACTTCGCCGAGCGCCGAGGGCGGCATCAGCGGCTTTGCTATCAGCGTCGCCCAACAGCTGAGCGACCGGGAAAAGGGAAAGGTCCTGTCCATTTACAGCTACACGCCGGTCTCCCTCGTAAAGGCAGACTCCGGTACCGGTCAGAACACGCCCCTGTTCTTCAAGCTGTATGACCGGGTCTATTACCCGACCGATCGCGGCACCTACACCTATAACCTCCAGGACGTGACGCGCACCATCACCGAGACGGTCGCCGCCTCGCGCTTTGTGCCGGTGGTGCAGAACTATCTGCCCGACAACCCGGACAAGATCTCCTGGGTGCTGATCGACGTGGAAGAAGATTGATATTGAAAAAAGGAAGCCCGGCGGGCTTCCTTTTTTTATATCTCCAGGATGTATTTTTCCCAGGCGTTGATCACGGTAGTGCCGCCGTGCTGCATGGTGCGGGATGAGCCATAGCTGTAATTCATGTGGACGTGGCCGTGGATATGATAGGCCGGATGCTGCTTTTCGATCAGATCGTTGAAGCATTCAAAGCCGCGGTGGGCATAGTCCTGCGCATCGCCAAAACCGGCGGCAGGCGCATGCGTCAGCAGGATGTCAAAACCGCCGTGGCGCCTGATGTCCAGCCAACGCCGGGCGATGCGCCGCTTCATCTGCCGCTCGGTATACTGAAACGCGTTGTGGCTGTACATCGCGCTGCCGCCGAGCCCCAGGATCCGCAGCCCCTTGTACTCGACTAGCCTGTCATCGAT
The DNA here is from genome assembly GCA_002450075.1 of Clostridiales bacterium UBA6981. GTDB lineage: Bacteria > Bacillota > Clostridia > Oscillospirales > Oscillospiraceae > Limivicinus. Next base: position 3,475 of record DJYJ01000057.1, on the reverse strand, counting down.
GCAGTCGCAGCCCTCGGGCGGATCGGTTTCATATTTCAGGTCGTGGTTGCCATGTACATATAAGACCGGTGCGCGGCCCATGGTGACAAGAAAACTGAGATAATTTGCTTTCAAATCGCCGCAGGAGAGAATGAGATCGATCCCGTCCAGATGTCCCGGGCGGTAATAATCCCAGAGATACGGATCCTCCTTGTCGGCAAGAAGAAGGATCTTCACAGCTGCACACCGTCCTTTTCCGGCGGGATCGACTCGCGGTAGATCCCCTGAAGGCGGACGATCGGACGGGCGATCGGCAGAAGCTCATTATAAGACGGGATGTTGCCCTGCACGCGGTCGCACAGCCAGTCGATGTGCAGGATCTCATCAGGCGTCAGCGCACGGCCGCCGTCGTTGATAAGCGTGCCGTCCTGGGCGACGATCCGGCGGCAGAAGGGCGCGATCAGCCCGGAGATAACGCCTCGCTTGAGAATATCGACAAGCTCGGCCATCGAGACGGGGAGCGCCTCGGACGTACGGATGTCCACCACGCCGGAGCTGAGGCCCCACCAGTAGTTGACGGCCTTCTGCGCGTGACCGCCCAGTTCCTCCCAGGCCCCGGAGAAAATGCTCTGGATCAGATGAATATAGAATTCGCCCCAGCTCCATACCGGGGAGAGGATGGGCGTGAGCGTGCCGTCGCCCTCGACGCGGCAGAGACCATAGGCCTCCTGCAGCTGCGCCTCGGTCGTGACGTCGCGGTTGGCGATCATGTCACAGCCCAGCTCGCGCAGCTCGCGGATCGCGTCCTGCGACACACAGGTCCAGCGCAGCAGCACCTCCACGTCCGGGTTCGTCAGCGTCGCGCCGAGCGCGAAGGCGTTGATCCCGGCGGGGACGCCGTAGATGGGGTTCGAGGCGATATAGCCGATCTTGCCGGTGCGTGTCATAGCGCCGGCGACGGCGCCGGAGATGAATTTGCCCTCATAGATGCGGCTGTAGTAGGTGCGCACGCCGGGGAAGGGCATGGAAACCGAGCAGTTGAGGATCTTGCAGTCGGGATATTTGGCCGATGCCTTGCGGCAGGCGGCAATCAAAGTGGGCGTCGTGGCAAAGATCACCTGCGCGCCGTCCGCCACGGCGGCGTCAAACAGCGCATCCGTTTCACAGCCCTCCGGCGCGGTGTAGACCTGTACGCTGACCTTATCGCCGAAGAAGTCTTCCATGACCTGCCGCCCCTGATCGTGGGCGTAAACCCAGGGGCTCTCCTCCGGGGAACGGTCGTTGATAAAGGCGACATTCAGATGCCCGGGGAGCAGGACGGCGTCGATCAGCTTGGAGATGAGGTGCTTTTCGGACTCCTCAGGCTCGGTACTCATGTCGATCGGGTCCGCCTCGCTCTGCAGCCGCGCGTCCGGCATGATCTTCGCGATAGATTCGCCGAGTTCCTTGGCGGACATGCTCTTGAGCTCGGCGACGCTGTAAAGCTGCAGCCACAGTAAAAACAGTTCGCTTGGGGAACTCTGCTGCGCGCCGCGCCGGGAGACAAGCGCACGCTCAAAGGCAGAAAAGGCCGCAAGAAAGCTGCGCCGCTCGTCCTCGGTCCAGATGTGATCGGGTTCAAAGCCGAGCGCGGCCTGCAGTTTGCGATACTGCCCGAGGCGGCTGAAGCGGATGCGATAGAGCTTGCTGAGCGCGTAGAATTCCATGAATTCATAGTAAACGCGGATCTCCTCGTCCTCTGACCAGAGAGGGACGATGCGCACGACGTTCGCCGCGATCGTGGGGGCGTCGAAGGCTTTCAGTACGCTGACGCGCTTGTTTCCTTCCTGCACGTAAAAACGCCCCAGATATTCATAGCACAGGATCGGATCGCGGATGCCCTCACTGCTCAGGTTCGCCTCGCAGAGAGCGACCCACTTCATGCCGAATTCCGACTCCATCGGCAGCAGCGGCATGAAATTGGCCGCAAAGGCATTGCGCCGCCCCTGCACTTTGGTGCCGACGATCTGATCCATCGGAATATTGAGGACGCCGAGTTCTACCCGTCCCGCGGCCAGATGCTCGTCGAGGATCTCATCGAGGACCTGGGGATAGGGATAGTCGCCTTTCATGACGGCCTCACGATAGCATTTTTGACCTGCTTTGAGTGCTGCGGCATAATATTGTTGCGCTTCTGCGCTCGGCATAGTAGTACCTCCGTTGATTTGAGTGTGGTCATTATAGTACGCGTCCGCGGCAAATGCAACCGGGAATCTTGACAAAGGCGGCGGCGGTCAATTATCATGTGACAGAAAAGGAAAGGGGACGGACAGATGGATGATCAGTATGCCAGAACAAGGATGCTGCTCGGCGGCGAGGGCATGGCGCGGCTGCGCGCGTCCCGCGTGGCCGTGTTCGGTCTCGGCGGCGTCGGAAGCTATGCCTTCGAGGCGCTCGTGCGCAGCGGGGTCGGCGCGGTCGACGTGATCGACAACGATATCATCTCCGTGAGCAACCTCAACCGCCAGCTGCTCGCGCTGCGCTCGACGGTCGGCATGAAAAAGACGGACGCCGCAGCGGCGCGGGCCGCAGATATCGACCCGGAAACCGTGATCCGCTGCTATCCGGTCTTTGTCACGGCGGAGAACGCAGGGGATTTTCCCTTCGCAGAATATGATTATATCGTTGACGCCATCGACACCGTCAGCGCGAAGATTGAGCTGATCCTGCGCGCAAAGGACGCGGGCGTGCCGATCCTCTCAAGCATGGGAACGGGCAACAAGCTCGATCCCTCCCGGCTGCGGATCGCCGACCTCTCCGAGACGCGGTATTGCCATTTGGCGCGCGTGATGCGCAAGGAGCTGCGCCGCCGGGGCGTGGAGCACGTCAAGGTCATCTACTCCGAGGAGATCCCCGCCATCCGCGAGGAGGGGAGCGAGACCAAGGGCGCCCAGGGCCGCCCGGCGCCAGGCAGCACGGCCTTTGTCCCGCCGGTCGCGGGACTCATGATCGCAGGCGAGGTCGTGCGGCATCTTGCAGGGATATAAAAAACGCTGTACCGAACGGTACAGCGTTTCAGACCGTAGACAAACCCGCTTTTGGCTCAAGCTGAAAGCGGGTTTGCTGCGTAGATGTTGGAAAATTGGGAAAAAAGTCCAAAATGAGCTGAAACAACGAGGAAATTGGACGGGTTTTCCACCGCTTTTTAGCTAACTTTTTGAGATTTAGGCATGCGTAGGTAAGCGCAGCCTTTACTTCCATCTGCGCTTTCCCAAATTGCTGGGTATACCGGAAACCATGCAGTTCCTTGGCTAAACCAAAGATCCGTTCTATGGTTTCTTTCCTGTATTTGTAAAGATCCTTGAGATCATACCTGTAGCGGTTTTCGTCCGCTTCATCCACCGCATCCTGCCAGACATGCCGCGTTACGACCTTTACATGAGCTTGGCTATGGGTGCACTGATTCAGATACGGGCAATGCTCACAGATTTTCGGATCGCTCTTGTATTCCCGGTAA
>DJYJ01000056.1 GCA_002450075.1 Clostridiales bacterium UBA6981 | reverse complement strand
ACTACTACTCTATAATACAAGGAGATTTGATATGTTAGTCAACACCAAAGCACGCATCGGCGTTTTCTCCATCGCGCTCGGCGCCTATCTGCCCCAGTTTCCCTCCCTCGTGCCGGAATTCGAGAGCCAGTATGAGGACTTTAAAAAGCGCATCCCCGACTCGGTCGAGCTTATCGACGGCGGTCTTGTCACGACCAAGGAGCTGGCAATGGCCGCGGGCGACAAGTTCCGCGCCGCCGACGTGGATCTCGTGATCCTGCAGCTGCTGACCTATGCCACCTCCTACAACATGCTGCCCGCCGTGCGCGACCTCGACGTCCCGGTCGTGCTCGTCAATCTGCAGAAGAAAAAAGCGCCGGACTATGCCAACACCGACACGGCCACCTGGCTCGGTACGCTGTACGCCTGCGGCGCCGTGGGCGAAATGGTCGCCGACCTGGAGCGTGCCGGCAAGCGCCACGCCGTCATCACCGGCGTCGTCGAGGGCGGGGACAGTGAGGTCGACCGCGAGATTGCCGACTGGTGCCGCGCCGCACAGGTGCGCCGCCGCTTCCGCGACACGAATCTGGCCCAGATCGGCCGCCCCTACCCCGGCATGATGGACCTTTATATCGACGAGACCAACCTTTACCACCGCATGTGGCTGTACACCAAGCAGTTCGACTGGGAAAAGATGTGGGCGATCGCCGATGATATTACCGACGAGGACGCGATCCGCGCCAAGGCCGAGGAGATCCTCGATACCTTTGACATTGAGGGCGGCGGCACGGTCGAGAAGGTATGGGATATGGCGAAATACGTCGTGGCCTTCGAGCAGTGGGTGCGCGACGAGCAGCTCGGCTTTGTGGCGAGCCACTACGACGGCTTCGCCCAGGGCGTGGCCGGCAAGCTGGACAGCATGCTGATCCCTGCCTTCTCCATGCTCATCAAGCAGGGCACGGCCTGTGCCGTTGAGGGCGACATCAAGGTCGCGATGGCCATGAGCATCCTCAAGACCATTTCCGGCATGGGACAGCTCAGCGAGATGTACTCGATCGATTTTAACGAGGACATCTGCATCATCGGCCACAGCGGCTCCGGCGATGCGGATATTTCCCGGGCAAAGAAGCCGACGATGAAGATCGTTCCCGTCTTCCACGGCAAGACCGGCGGCGGCTATCTGACCCAGTTCTACCCCGCCGAGGGCCCCGTGACCTATCTCGGCATCACCCAGGATCGCGACGGCCACTTCAAGTTTGTTGTGGCAGAGGGCGTCAACGAGCCCGGCCCCATTTTCACCTTTGGCGACACCAACATGCGCACGCGCTTTACCTGCGGCGCGCGGGAGTTCTGCAACCGCTGGAGTGAGGCCGGCCCGACGCACCATATGGCCGCGGCCTCCGGACGGCATATCGACACGATCCTGAAGGTTGCCAAGATCTTTAACGTCCCGGTGGACGTGATTACGAGATAAAAAGGAGATTTGACATGAAAGACATCCTGACTGCCCCCTTTGTGGTGGAAATGATCCGCACGACGACCAACATGTACAACCACGGCTGGGATGAGCGCAACGGCGGCAACATCAGTCTGCTGCTCGAAGAGGCGGATGTGAAGGACTATCTTGACACCGACGCCGTGATCCGCGCGATCCCGACCGGCTTCTCCGCTCCGGAGCTCGACGGAAAGTATTTCCTCGTCACCGGAACGGGCAAGTATTTCAAGAACGTCCAGTATGCGCCGGACGTGAATCTCGGCCTTGTCCGCATCGCAAACGGCGGCGAGACGGCGGAGCTTCTCTGGGGCTTTACCGACGGCGGCAAGTTCACCAGCGAGTTCCCCGCCCATATGATGAGCCATGTCGCCCGGCTCAAGGTCGATCCGGACAACCGCGTCGTCATGCACTGCCACCCGGCCAATCTGCTGGCCATGACCTATGTCCACACGCTTGACGAGCGTGAATTCACACGCACCCTCTGGCAGATGTGCACCGAGTGCATCGTCGTCTTCCCCGACGGCGTGAACGTGCTGCCCTGGATGCTGTGCGGCACGAACGAGATCGGCGAGGCCACGGCCGAAAAGATGAACACGGCGCGGCTCGTGGTGTGGAGCCTGCACGGCATCTACGGCGCGGGCAAGGATCTCGACGAGACCTTCGGTCTGATCGAGACCGCCGAGAAGGCCGCCGAGATCTATATGAAGATCGCCCATCTGCCGCGCGTGAACACGATCACGGACGAGCAGATGCATCAGCTTGAGGCGCGCTTCGGCGTCCGCGGCCGCGAGGGCTATCTCGACTGAACCGATCCGACATGAAATAATAAAAAGCGTTCGAAGGATGTCCTTCGAACGCTTTTTTACTGTCTTCAGGCGAGGGAAAAATATGTTTCCGCGTTGCGGTAACAGATCCCCTCGACGATCCTGCGCAGCGCCCGTTCATCGTTGGGGTATTCCCCGTTCTCGACCCAGGAGCCGATCAGTTCGCAGAGGATGCGGCGGAAATATTCGTGCCGCGCGTAGCTTAGTAACGAGCGCGAATCGGTCAGCATGCCGACGAAGCCCGCGAGATACCCCTCGGCTGCGAGGCTTTCCAGCTGTTCGGTCATGCCGCGCTTGTGGTCGTTGAACCACCAGGCGCTGCCGTGCTGCAGCTTGGAGACGGCCTCGCCGCTCTGAAACGCGCCCATGACGGTCTCGATCGCGGCGTTGTCGTTGGGATCGAGCGAATAGAGGATCGTCTTCGGCAGCTCGCCGGTCTCGTCCAGGGCGTTTAAGAAGGCCGCCAGCTCGCTCACGGAGGCGCGGTCGCCGATCGAGTCGATCCCCGCGTCCGGTCCGAGCGCCTTGTAGACGCGCCGGGCGTTGTCCCGGATGACGCCGAAGTGCAGCTGCATCACGAGCCCACGGGCGGCATAGGCGCGGCCGAGCGCGAGCAGCAGCGCGGTCTTGAACTGCTTTTCCTCATATGCCGTCGGTTTTTCGCCGCGCAGACGCTTTTGGAAGATCGCCTCGACCTCCGTCTCCGTCGCCGGCGCATAGGGCACGGCCGCCATGCCGTGGTCGGAAACACGGCAGCCCAGTGTGCAAAAATAGTCCAGTCTCTCGATCAGCTTCTCTTTGAGTTCGCCAAAGCTCCCGGCGCCGCCGAGACGCGCGAGATAGGAAAGGTAGTCCGCCTTTTCGATCCCCAGCGCCTTGTCCGGGCGGAAGCTCGGCAGCACCTTGACGGGAAAGCTCTCGTCCGCAGCGAGCGCGCGATGCCATTCGAGACTGTCCGCCGGGTCGTCGGTCGTGCAAAGCGCCGTGACACGAGAGCGCAGGATCAGCTGCCGCGCGCTCATATCCGCCTGCGCGAGCTTATCGTTGCAGAGCTGCCAGACCTCCTCGGCCGTATCGCCGGTGAGCGCGCCCTCATAGCCGAAGTAGCGCCGCAGCTCAAGGTGGCTCCAATGATAAAGCGGATTTCCGATCGCAAGGGAGAGCGTCTCCGCCCACTTCTGAAACTTCTCACGGTCGGAGGCGTCGCCGGTGATGAAGCGCTCCTCCACACCGGCCGAGCGCATCAGACGCCATTTGTAGTGGTCGCCGCCGAGCCATACCCGGGTGATATTTTCAAAGCGCCGATCCTCGTAGATCTCCTTCGGATCGAGGTGGCAGTGATAGTCGATGATCGGAAGCTCTTCGGCCACATCGTGATAGAGGTGCTTCGCCGTCTGCGTGGAGAGCAGAAAGTCCTTGTCCAGAAAAGGCTTCATACGCTTACCTCTTGACTCTTGCGCCCGCGCCGCCCATGATGGCCTCGACTTCGTTCACGCTCGCCATGGAGGTGTCGCCCGGGGTCGTCATGGCCAGAGCCCCATGGGCCGCGCCGTAGTTCACCGCCTTCTCGGCGTCTCCCGCGGTCATCAGGCCGTATACGAGGCCGCTGGCAAAGGAGTCCCCGCCGCCCACGCGGTCCATGATCTCGAGCCCGTTATACTCCTTGGACTGATAGATCTCGCCGTCCGCCCAGCAGATGGCCTTCCAGTCGTTGACGGTGGCAGTCTTGACGGTGCGCAGCGTGGTGGCCACGACCTTGAAGTTCGGGTAGGTCTCGGCGGCCCTTCCGATCATCTTCTTGTAGCCCTCGATGTTGAGCTCCTTGAGATTTTCGTCGTTGCCCTCGATCTCAAAGCCGAGGCAGGCGGTGAAATCCTCCTCGTTGCCGATCATCACGTCCACATACTTCGCGACCTCGCGGTTGACCTCGCGGGCCTTCTCCAGGCCGCCGATGGCGCTCCACATGGAGGGGCGGTAGTTGAGGTCATAGGAGATGACGGTGCCGTACTTCTTGGCGATCTTGCAGGCGGCGATCACGGTCTCGCAGCTCTGCTCGCTCAGCGCCGCGTAAATGCCGCCGGTGTGCAGCCATCTTACGCCCAGCTTGCCAAAGATATAGTCAAAATCAAAATCCTCGGGCGTGGCCTGGGAGATGGCGGTGTTGGCGCGGTCGGAGCAGCCGACGGCGCCGCGGATGCCGAAGCCGCGCTCGGTAAAGTTGATGCCGTTGCGGCAGATCCGGCCGATGCCGTCGGTCTTTTTCCAGTAGATGAGGTCGGTGTTCACGCCCCCCTGCTCGATGAAGTCCTTCATCAGCCTGCCGACCTCGTTGTCGGCAAAGGCGGTGATCACGGCGGTGTTCATGCCGAAGCACTTGTGCAGGCCGCGGATGACGTTATATTCGCCGCCGCCCTCCCAGGCGCGGAAGGAGCGGGCGGTACGGATACGGCCCTCGCCGGGATCGAGGCGCAGCATGATCTCGCCAAGGCTTACGGCGTCAAACTTGCAGTCTTCTCTCGGTCTCAGATTCAGTTCCATTGTACGCTCCTCCCTCAGCTTCTGGCTTCTTCAACGATCTCGCGGGACTTTTTGCAAAGCTCCGTGATCTCGTCCCACTTCCGGTTGTCGATGAGGTCGGCCGTGACCATATAGCTGCCGCCGCAGGCGGCGATCACCGGACAGGAAAGGTAATCCTTCAGATTCTTCAAGCTGATACCGCCGGTAGGCATGACCTTGAACATCGGGAAGGGCGCGGAGAGCGCCTTGATTTTCGCAAGGCCGCCGCTCTGCTCGGCCGGGAAGAACTTGATGAGCTCAAGGCCGAACTTGAGCGCCTGGTGATATTCGCTGGCGGTGGTGCAGCCGGGAAAGATGGGGATATTCTTTTTCTGCGCATAGGCCACCAGTTCGGGATCAAAGCCGGGAGAGACGATAAATTCGCCGCCCGCTTCGATCACCTTGTCGATCTGCTCGGTATTGGTGACGGTGCCGGCACCCACGATCATGTCGGGATTGGCTTCCTTCATCCGTTTGATGGCGATCTCTGCCCCGGCAGCGCGGAAGGTGACCTCCGCCACCGGCACGCCGCCCGCGCAAAGCGCCTTGCCCAGCTCGGCAGCATCGCGCTCGGGGTGGTTGAGCTTGATGACCGGCACCACGCCGATCCGGGAAATGCGTTCGTTCATCTCAGTCATGACTTTATTCCTCCATCACATATTTGTGCAGCGTGGCCCGGACGGCGCCGGGGCCGGCGCAGAGTTCTTCAAAATAGCGGCAGACCTTGTCGGCCAGTCCCGCTTCCACCAGATCGACGCCGAAAATACTCTTGTTGCGCAGCAGACCCTCGAGCTTTGCGCAGTCGGGCTTCTCGCCGAGCGTGAAGTCCTTGACGAAGCTCTGCGCGGTCTCCAGCAGCGGATCCGGAGAAGGCTCAAAGGGATTGCCCCGATCGTCGACTGCCATCAGGTAGCGCAGCCATCCTGCATGCACCAGCGGGATCAGCTTGAGATCCTGTACGTCCAGCGTATCAGAGGCGAGGTAGGCCTTGATGGTCTCGCCGAAACGGATGGGCAGCTTCTGGGAGGTGTCGGTGGCGATACGCTGAGGGGTGTCGGGCAGGAAGGGGTTGGGAATGCGTACCTTCACCACGGTGTCGATGAAGTCCTGAGGCTGGATGATGCCGGGGTCGGTGACCACCGGGAGGCCTTCCTGATAGCCGATCGTCTCCACCAGTTTTTTGAGATCCGCGTCCTGCATCTCCGCGGAGATCTTCTCAAAGCCAAGCAGGCAGCCAAAAACCGCCAAAGCGGTGTGCAGGGGGTTGAGGCAGGTGCAGACCTTCATCCGCTCCACCTTGTCCACGGTCTCACGGTCGGTAAAGTAGAAGCCGGCCTTTTCCAGCGCCGGACGCCCGTTGGGGAAGTCGTCCTCCAGCACCAGATACTCGCTCTCCTCGGCATTGACATAGGGCGCTTTCACGGTGCCTCTTGCGTTGCGCACCGGGGCAAAGCCCTCGAGACCGTCGGCCTCGAGCATCGCGCCGACCTTGAGATCGGGGCTCGGCGTGATCTTGTCGATCATGGTCCAGGGGAAGGAGACCTTGCTGCTGTCCTCAAGGTAAGCCTTGAAGCTCTCGTCGCCCCAGGCCCCGGCAAAGGCGGACATGGCCGCTTTGAGCTTGTCGCCGTTGTGGGAGCAGTTGTCGGTGCTGACCATCGCGATCGGATAAGCGCCCGCGCGATAGCGTTCGAGCAGCAGCGCAGCCACACGACCCATATAGCTCTTGGCCTCGTCAGGAGAGGTCAGCAGGTCTGCCTTGACGTCTTCAGCGTCCAGGCTGTAGCCCTTCTCGGTGATGGTAAAGGTCGCCAGCTGCAGGGACGGATTGCGGAAGATTTCCTTCAGCCGCTCCTCGCCGCCGTAGAGATAGGCCGTCTCTGCCATCGCGCCGAGGATGTTCTTCTCCACGCTGCCGTCGGCTTTCAGCGTCACGACGACGGCCAGATCGTCAAACTTGTCTCCGCCGCGATCCATGCGCTCAACGGCGATGATGCCCTTGTCCAGCACGCCCTCGTTCAAAAGGCGCTGGGCGGCCATGCCGTGCAGGGCCTTGAAAATGTTGCCCGCGCCGAAGTGCAGCCAGGTGGGATTGGCCTTGGTGCGTGCGATCATGGCCGCGCGGTCGTATTCCGGCAGACGGTAGCCCTTGGCCTCCCATTCCGCCCGGTTTTTCAGCGTTTCATTGTTCAGCTTCATTTCCCTTTCGTCTCCTTATCCATCAGATCCCAGGCGCCCAGCATGTACATGATGCCGAGAGCGCGGTCGTACAGTCCGTAGCCGGGGCGCACATTGCCCGGCTTCTCATCCCAGAGGTGGCGGCCGTGGTCAGGGCGGATATAGCCCTCGTAGCCGCAGTCGTGATAGGCGCGCAGAATGTCCAGAATGCCGGTATCGCCGTCACAGTCACGGTGGCTGGCCTCGGAGAAGTCGCCGTTCGGGAAGTGCCTGACGTTGCGGATATGGGCAAAGGCGATGCGGTCGCAGTGTTTCCGGACGATCGCGGCCACGTTGTTCCCGGGATTCGCGTTCAGGCTGCCAGAGCAGAGCGTCAGGCAGTTATAGGGGTCGTCCACCATCTTCAGGAAGCGGTCGATGCTCTCGCCATCCACCAGCAATCTGGGCAGACCGAAGATGTCCCAGGGGGGATCGTCCATGTGGACGGCCATCTTGATGTCGCACTCATGGCAGACGGGCATCAGGCGCTCGAGGAAGTATCGGAAGTTCTCCCAGAGCTTTTCCTTGGTGACGGGCTTGTATTTCTCAAACAGCTCGTCCAGCTTCGCCATACGCTCCGGCTCCCAGCCGGGGAAGGTCATGTGATACTTCTCGGTGAAGCTCATGACGTAATCCGCCATCTCTTTCGGGTCGTCCTGGATCATGTCCTTCTGGTAGTAAAGGGCGGTCGAGCCGTCGCCGACCGGATGGAAGAGATCGCTGCGTGTCCAGTCGAAGATCGGCATGAAGTTGTAGCAGATGACCTTCACGCCGAAGGGGGCCAGGTTGCGGATGGTCCGGATGTAGTTGTCGATGTAGCCGTCGCGGCTCGGCAGGCCGATCTTGATGTCGTCGTGCACGTTCACGCTCTCCACCACGTCGGCGTTGAAGCCAGCGGCTTTGATCTGGGAGACTACCTTTTCAATCTCTTCCGGCTGCCAGACCTCGCCGGGCATCTTGTCATGCAGTGCCCAGACGATGGTGCTCACGCCGGGGATCTGCCTAATGTCGCTGAGAGTGATCTTGTCGTTTCCTTCGCCGTACCAGCGAAACCCCATTTGCATTGACATCGTGAAGTCCTCCTTAATGATGTGCTTTGAGTATATCACACAACAATCGCAATGAGAATTGCATAATTTGCTTGTAAGATTGCGTATCTTGCACTATACTGGATGCGGAGGTGGGCGAGGTGGCCAAACGGACGCATCCCTTTGATCCCCGGCAGAGCATGAACCGGCCGGATTTTGAGATCTTTCATTATCATGACGCAAAGATGCAGGAAGTCGAGCTGCATCACCACGATTTTTATGAGGTGTATTACTTTCTCGGCGGCAAGGTGGAATACCTTGTCGAGGGGCGCAGCTATACGCTTTTGAGCGACGACATCCTGCTGATCGATCCCATGGAGCTGCACCGGCCGAACGTCGCGCCGGATGAGGCGTATGAACGGATCGTGCTGTGGATCAGCCGGGAGTATCTTGCCGCGATCGCGCCGGAGGCGGATCTCGCGCACCGCTGCTTTGCCACGGGGAGAAACCTTTATCACTGCGCGCATACGCAGATCCCGGTCCTGATCCAGCGTCTGGCGCAAAAGGCCGCGGACAACGCGCCGGGCAGCGAGCTTGTCGCGCGCGGGCTGCTGTTGGAGCTGATGGGCGAGCTGCTGCGTCTCACGTCCCGCGGCGGCGCGCGCGGCACAGCCGGGCAGACGGACACGCCGCTTGTCAGCGAGATATTGCGCTATATCGGCACGCACTATTCCGAGCCGCTCACGCTCGATTCGCTCGCGGCGCGCTTTTTTATCAGCAAGTCGCATCTGTCCCATCTCTTCCGCCGCAGCGTCGGCACAAGTCTGTACCGCTATGTCGTGCTCAAGCGGCTGCAGCACGCGCGTCAGATGCTCGCCGAGGGGGCAAGCCCCGGGGTGGTCTTTCAAAACTGCGGCTTTCGTGACTATGCCAATTTATATCGCGCTTTTCGCGACGTCTACGGCATCAGCCCGAATGAGGCCGTATCGCTGTGACAGCAAGAATCCCGTGATCGGAAAGATCACGGGATTCGTTTCTTTTTATCGTATTATCGTATTTATCGGATCGGGCTGTTGGACGCGCGGAGGATCTCCTCATGCGCCTCCATAAAAGCCTTCATTTCCTCGTATGTGATCTCCTCGCGGCGGCGCACCGTGAGGTCGTATTCCGTCGTGCCGTCCTTGCTGCGGTCGATCCGGCTTTCGGTCACCTGGGCGTCCCAGAGGGCAAGCTGCTCCGTGAGGGAGTGGTTGAACTCGAAGCCGTTTTTCACCGTGAACTGCAGCCGGTTTGCGGCATAGGCGTCCGCGCCGACGGCATAGCGGTGCATCAGGATCTGCAGCAGGCAGACGAGCAGCGTCGCGACAAAGGCGATGAGAAGCATCCCGGCGCCGGTCGTAAGACCGATCCCCGCGGTGAACCACAAGCCCGCGGCCGTCGTCAGTCCCTTAACCGTGCCGCTGTTTTTGAAGATCACACCGGCGCAGAGGAAGCTGATGCCGCTGACCACCTGGGCCGCCACACGGGCCGGGTCGGCGCCGCGCGTGCCGGAAAACGGGCTGCCGTCCCCCATCGTCAGATCTGCAAAGCCGTATTTCGACACGATCATGAACAGCGCCGCGCCGCAGCAGACGATGATATGGGTGCGGATACCGGCCTCCTTAAAGCGCTTGCTGCGCTCAAAGCCGATGGCCGAGCCGAACACACAGGCGAGCAGCAGCCGCAGGCACAGATCCAGCAGCTGCATCATGTTGAATTGCGCATGTAAGGCTTGCATAAAGCTCATGCCGATCCCTCCTCGATGACAAGCGGGGAGCGCCCGCTCCCCCCCTCTGCCCTCTTGGGCAATTATTGCGTTTCTCTTTTTATTCTACTCTGCCGCGCGGCGCAATGCAAGCGTCATATGCAGGCGAAGCGAAAAGATATGCAGGCGAAGCGAAAAGATAGGACTTGCTGAAAATTTTCTGTCGTGATACACTTTTCACTGTCAGCGACCCGGTTTTTATGAATGACAGGAAAAGGAGATCCGTTATGCTGGAAGAACTGAAACGAACCGTTTGCGAAGCCAATCTGCTGCTGCCGAAATACGGTCTTGTGACCTTCACCTGGGGCAACGTCTCGGGCATCGACCGCAAGAGCGGTCTTGTCGTCATCAAGCCCTCGGGCGTTCCCTATGACGGGATGACGCCGGAGGATATGGTCGTCGTCGATCTCGACGGCAAGGTCGTAGAGGGAAAATGGAAGCCCTCGAGCGATACGCCGACCCACGTCGAGCTCTACAAGGCCTTCCCGAAGTGCGGCGGCATCGTACATACCCATTCGCGCTGGGCGACGACCTTCGCCCAGGCCGGGCGCGAGATCCCCGCGATGGGCACGACGCAGGCGGATTATTTTTACGGTGCGATCCCCTGCACCCGCCCGATGACGGACGAGGAAATCCGCGGCGAATATGAAAAAGAGACCGGGAAGGTCATCATCGAGAGCTTCCGCGAGTTCGATCCCGCCGACGTTCCGGGCGTGCTTGTCTACTCCCACGGTCCTTTTGCCTGGGGCAGCGACGCGATGAACGCCGTGCACAACGCGGTCGTCATGGAGGAGGTCGCCTTTATGGACTGGCACGCGATGCTCCTCAATCCCGCGCTCGGGCCGATGCAGCAGACGCTGCTTGACAAACACTATCTGCGCAAGCACGGCAAGAATGCCTATTACGGCCAGGGCTGAAACAGGAAACGGCAATAATCCCCCACGATCTTTCAGACGATCGCGGGGGATTTTTTTAGTCATAGATCTCCTGCTCGACGACACAGTGGTTCTTGATCTCGCCGACCAGAGACTGCAGCGCGTCGATCACGCGCGGGCGGATGTCGCCGCCGATGAGCACAAGCATGATGTCGTCGCCGACCTGCAGCCGTCCGCTGTTGAGCCAGACGCGCACATGGAAGATGCCGGGCATTTTCTTTGCCCGCTCGATCGCCGCGGCGACCTTCTCCTCGTCATAGGAAAAAAGCATGCCGCCGACGTCCTGCACTCTCTCCTCACCGAGGCGCACGACGGCCTTCGGCGCGGCGCGGACGACGCCGTTGTGGAACAGGTACATCCCGTTTTCCGGCGCATCGGGAAGGACTTTCGCCTCCCGCAGCCAGGCATCCAGAGAAGGACAGGTCATTTCGCCGCCCCCTCCGCGCAGTTTGCCGAGCCGGAAGAGGCCAGCATGTCAAGCCCGTGCGTCAGCGCGTCGATCACGGCAAGCAGGTTTTCCTTTGCCGCCTTCTCGCTGCCCGGCAGGTTCACGATCAGCGTGCGGCCGCGGATGCCGGCCGCGCTTCTCGAAAGGCAGCCGCGCGGGGTGATCTTCATGCTCTCGGTGCGCATGGCCTCGGGGATGCCGGGCGTCTCGCGCTCGATGACGGCTTTTGTCGCCTCCGGCGTAATGTCGCGCGGCGAAAAGCCCGTCCCGCCCGTGGTCAGGACAAGCGCGATCTTCATCTCGTCCGCACAGCGGCACAGCTCGCGGCAGATATCCTCCCGCTCGTCGGGGACGATGCTGCGGTACACGACAGAAAGGCCGTGCGCCTCGGCGATCGCGGCGACGGCCGGGCCGCTCGTATCCTCCCGCTCGCCGCGGAAGCCCTTGTCGCTGACGGTGATAACAGCTGCGGTATAGCTCATAGCTTCTCCCCCCTGGTAAAATCTCCGTGGACGCCGCCGGTCTTTTTCAGCAGGCGCACATCCGTGATGACCATGTCCTTCTGTACGGCCTTGCACATGTCATAGACCGTGAGCGCCGCGACGGACGCGGCTGTGAGCGCTTCCATCTCGACGCCGGTGCGCCCGTCGCAGGAGACGGACGCGCGGATCTCGACCGCGAGAGCGTCCTCATTGAGCGACAGGGACAGATCGATCCCGTCGACAAGGATCGGGTGGCACATCGGGATCAGATCCGGCGTGCGCTTGGCGCCCATGACGCCCGCGATCTGCGCGACGGTGAGCACATCGCCTTTTTTCATGCCGCCGCTGCGTATCAGATCAAAGGTCTCGCGGCTGACGAGCACCCGCGAGGCGGCAACCGCCGTGCGTCTGGTGGGCGGCTTTTCCCCCACGTCGACCATTTTGGCGCGTCCTTCGTCGTTGAAGTGTGTAAAATCAGAGCCGTTCTGCATCTATCCTTACCCGCCTATCGTGTTCATGTTGCGGCCGGCGTGGCTCCGGCTGCTGTAAGAAAGCTCGCCGTGCCACTCGGGCTTGGCCAGCATCGCCGTGCGAAAGGCCTCACGCATCCCGTCGCGGTCGAGCCCCTTGATGGGGAATTCCGCCTTGCCGTGCAGGCAGGGCTTGAGCTTGCCGTCCGCCGTGAGACGGATGCGGTTGCACTCGCGGCAGAAGTGGCTGGAAAGCGGGCTGATGAGGCCGATGCGCCCCTGGGCGCCGGGCAGGCGGTACAGCCGCGCCACACCGCCGTCGGGATCCTCCGCCGTGAGCGCCGGCAAGGCCCGGAGCACCCGCTCGCACGGGATGAAGGACGAGGGGCCGAAATCGCCGCTGTCGTACATCGGCATCAGCTCAATAAAGCGCAGATCCACAGGCCAGCGTTTTGTCAAATCGGCCAGCGGCGCGATCTCGTCGTCGTTGAAGCCGCCGATCAGGACGGCGTTTAACTTGATTTTATCAAAGCCGGCGTCCAGCGCCGTCTCGATGCCGCGCAGGGCATCGTCGAGCGAGCCGAGGCGCGTGATATAGCGGTACTTGTCCGCGTCGAGGGTGTCGAGGCTGATATTCAGCCGCCCGACGCCCGCATCGCGAAGAGGCTTTGCCAGCTCCGGCAGGCGCGTGCCGTTCGTCGTGATGCACACCTCGCGGATGCCGGGGACGGCCGCCGTACGAGAGCAGATCGAAACGATGTTCTTTTTCACCAGCGGCTCGCCGCCCGTGATGCGCAGCTTGTTCACGCCGAGCTCCGCCGCCGTTTCGACCGCCATGACGATCTCTTCCTCGGTGAGCATGTCGTCGTGCTCCTTTTTGCACACGCCGTCCGCGGGCATGCAGTAGCGGCAGCGCAGGTTGCACAGCTCCGTCACACTGAGGCGGAGATAGGTGATCTCTCTTCCGTATGTGTCTTTCATGGCTTTCCTCCCCTCTTCGGATGGCTTTCGTTCCCGGCGGATATGCGCCGATACGAGGCAGCATTTTCTATCCATATATGGGTATTGTAACGCCAAAGGGAGCCCTACGTCAAGCTTGCGCGCTCGCCTTCTTCCGTCTTCCACATCCTGTAAAAACGCCCCGTCTCACCGCGGTGAAACGAGGCGTTCTTCCTTACAGCAGCGGCGCGATCAGCTTCATCACAGCGCCGATCACGCGCACATGGAGCTTTTCTTCCTTCAGGCTCTCCGGCGTGATCTCGCGCGAGGAGGCAAGCGTTTGCAGGAAATCGGCCTTGATCTCCCCGATGCAGGGAACATCTGCGAGATAGGTGCCGCACTCGAAATGGTGGTAGAGGCTGCGGTAGTCGAGATTGACGCTGCCGACGACCGCCTTGTTATCGTCGCTGACAAAGCTTTTCGCGTGCAGGAAGCCCGGCGTATATTCCCAGATCCGCACGCCCGCTTCCATCAGCGCCTTATAGTGCCGCTTGCCGAGATACCAGACCATTTTCTTGTCCGGGATGCCCGGCATCAGCAGCCGCACGTCCACGCCGCGTTCGGCGGCGAATTTCAGCGCCGTCTCCAGTTCGCCGTCCAGAATGAGATAGGGCGTCATGATATAGACATAGTCCTCGGCCGTATGGAGGATGTCCTCATAGATCATTTTACCGGTGCGGTAACGGTCGAGCGGCGAATCGGCATACGGGATCACGAAGCCGGGCGCGTCCGTCTGCGCGTCTGCGTTACAGGAGGCGTCGAGGTAGGGCGTAAAATCCTCCGGCTCCTTTTCGTCGAACCCCCACATTTCGAGGAACATGGACGTGAAGCTGCGCACGGCGCTTCCGGAGAGCATGACGGCGCTGTCCTTCCAGTGGCCGAAGCGGGAGGCGCGGTTGATATACTCATCGGCAAGGTTCACGCCGCCGTTGAAGGCCACTCTGCCGTCGATTACCATGATCTTGCGGTGATCACGGTAGTTGTAGGCGGAGGTGATAAAGGGCTTGAGCCGCAGCCAGACCTTGCAGCGGATACCGAGCTCCTCCAGTCTCTTGGGATAAAAGCGCGGGACGGAGCCCATCTCGCAGGTTCCGTCATACATCACGCGGACCTCCACGCCCTCGGCCGCCTTGCGGGCCAGGATCTCCAGGATTCTGCCCCACATGGCGCCCTCGCGGACGATGAAGTATTCCAGAAAGATAAACTTCTCGGCACGCTCGAGCTGGCACAGCATTTCCTCGAACGCCTTCTCGCCGAGTGGGAAATAGCGCACCGCCGTGCCGTCGTAAACCGGATAGTGCACGGTCTTGTACAGATAGCGTGCCAGAGACGCCGACTCGCTCTGTGCGCGCTCCAGCGCGGCAAGCGCCTCCTCGTCCTGCGGCATCCGGGCAAGGTTTTTTTCGTCGATCGCGCGCATCCGTGTGCGCACGGCGCGGTTTCCGGGGTCGGCCTGCATCCACAGATACAGCAGCACGCCGAAAAACGGGGCGATGACAATAAACAGCATCCAGGCCAGCTTATAATTGGGATCCTTGCCGTCGTTGAGCATATAGATGAGAACAATAAAAACAAACAGCGTCTGTCCGCCGACAAAGTATTTCGTCACAAGCTCGCCGAAATAGACCCAGACGGAGAGCGTGATGAGCGCCTGGACGACCAGGAACAGGATCACAAGACTGGTTCGGCTGAAGACGACCGAAAGCGCGCCGCGTTTCCAGCGGCCGGCAAGACTCAGCCCGTTTTCGTCAAGTCGGATCTTCTCTCGTTTCATTTCACCGCGCTCCTTCCTCTCCGTCATGCTCCGTTCGATATGCTATACTATATCCAAAAGCCCCCGATAATTCAAGAAAGGTTTTTTTGGCGGCCGCATACGGTTCGATGCTTGATTTTCTTCTTGTGAAAGTCGGCGCAAAGTGGTATCGTATATTGGTATGAAAAAGGAAGTGATACAACTATGAAAATTGTTGTTTTGGGCGGCGGTATCTCGACCGAACGCCATGTCTCCCTCGTGACCGGCACCTCGGCGTGCAAAGCGCTGCGCTCGCTCGGTCACAAGGCGATCTTTGTGGATATGTTCCTCGGGCTTGAGAGCTATGAGGGCACGCTTGCGGACGCCTTTGACGCGCCGGACGGCTTCTGCGGCAGCGTCGCGATCGAAAAGACCGCGCCGGATCTCGCCGCGGTGCGCGCCTCCCGCGCGGACAAGAGCGCGAGCCGACTCGGCAAAAACGTGCTGGAGATCTGCCGGCTTGCCGACTGCGTGTTCCTGGGCCTGCACGGCGCGGACGGGGAGGACGGCAAGATCCAGGCCGCGCTTGATTTGCTTGGCGTGCCGTACACGGGCTCGGACTATCTCGGCAGCGCGATGGCCATGGACAAGGCCGTGGCCAAGCGCATCATGAATGCCTGCGGCGTACGGACGCCGGTATGGCGCGAGATCTGCTATACCGAGGAGGACATCCCCCGCCTGTGTGAGGAGCTGCCCGTCCCCTGTGCCGTCAAGGTCGTCAACGGCGGCTCGTCGATCGGCGTACAGCTTCCCGACACGCGCGAGGAGCTGAATGAGGCGCTGCACGACGTGCTCGCCTACGGCAGCCGCGTCGTCGTGGAGGAAAAGATCAACGGCCGCGAGCTGACCGTTCCCGTGCTGGGCGACAAGGCGCTATGCCCGATCGAGATCGTTCCGCCCGAGGGCTCGGCCTTTGACTATGTCGCGAAGTACCAGAGCGGCAGCGAGGGCGCGCGGGAGATCTGCCCCGCCCCGATCACGGAGGAGGAAAAAACACTTCTCGGCGAGAGCGCGCTGAAGATCCACCGCGCGCTGGGGCTCGACGTATATTCGCGCACCGACTTTATCCTTGACCGCGAGGGCCGTGCCTGGTGCCTTGAGGTCAACACGCTGCCCGGCATGACGCCGAACAGCCTGATCCCGAAGGCCGCGGCGGTCGAGGGGCTGAGCTATGCCGCGCTGTGTGAACGCATCGTGGAGCTTTCTCTCGCGGCAAGAGGCAAAGGAAAGGGATAATTCTTTTCTCCTTGTTCACAAATTTGTGATGTATTCCCCCCGCGTTGTGGTAAACTTTTCTTAAGTTTCAAGAAATCGCGATCAGGTGGAAGAAAGCATGAAAGACAAGCTGTCACAATTCTTTACTCAATCCCGGCAGCGCATGGCGCGTTTTATGGCCGGGCGGAACGGAAACGACAATTTCAATCTCTTTCTGCTCGTCTGCGAGGTCGTATTGCTGCTGCTCGGCTCCTTCACGGGGGGCGGGATGTTCCTTCCCGCGCTGATCCTGCTCGGTTACATCTATTTCCGCATGCTCTCGCGCAACGTGTATAAGCGGCAGGAGGAAAACAGCCGCTATCTGCGCGCTAAATACAAGGTGCAGTCGAAGCTGCGTCTCGTTAAGGAGCGCTGGAAGCAGCGCCGCGACTACAAATTCTTCGTCTGCCCCGCCTGCCATACCACGCTCCGCGTGCCTAAGGGGCGCGGCAAGATCCGTATCGTCTGCCGCAAGTGCGGCAACTCCTTTACCGGAAAGAGCTGATGTTCGGCTATCTCACCGCCAGGACGGATCTTCTGGACGAGGATCGCATAGCGCGTTACAAAGCCTGCTATTGCGGGCTTTGCCGCTCTTTGCGCAGCCGTCACGGGCTTTCCGCCTCGCTGACGCTGAACTTTGACATGACCTTTCTGGTTTTGCTGCTCTCCTCGCTCTATGAGCCGGAGGAAAGGCGCGGCTGCGAGACCTGTGCGGCGCATCCGATCCGGCCGCGCGCATGGTTTGCCGACGAGTTCACCGATTATGCCGCCGATATGAATGTCGCCCTCGGGTATCTCAAATGCCTTGACAACTGGCACGACGACGGAAGCGTGCTCTCCGCCGCCGAGGCCGCGCTGTTAAAGAACGCATATAACGACGTGCGCGGGCGCTATCCGCGCCAGTGCGGCGCAATGGAGCAGTCCATCCGCGCGCTTGGCGAGATCGAGCGGCAAAACCGCGAGGCGCCGGACGAGGCCGCCGCGAGCTTCGGCAGGATGCTCGGCGAGATCTTTGATCTGCGCGGCGACCGCTGGAGCCGTGATCTGCGCGCCGTGGGCGAGAGTCTGGGGCGGTTTTTGTATATCATGGACGCCTGCATGGATCTCGACGCCGACGCGCTGCACGGCAGCTATAATCCTTTCCGGCGATACTATGGGCTCGACAACGCCGATCATTTCCGCTCGATCCTGCAGATGCTCCTCGGCGAGTGCATGCGCGCCTATGACCGTCTTCCCCTCGTGCAGGACAAGGATCTGCTCGACAACATTCTCTGCGCCGGGACATGGGCGCAGTTCGACAAAAAATTCTTAAAGGAACGGGAAGGATCCTCCGATGTACCAGGACCCGTATAAGGTCCTCGGCGTATCGCCCGATGCGAGCGACGAGGAGATCAAAAAAGCATATCGGGATCTTGCCAAGAAGTATCACCCGGATATGAATCCGGGCGACGCCTCCGCCGCGGAGAAGATGAACGAGATCAACGACGCCTATGACCGCATCAAAAACGGCGACGTCAATCCCCCCTCCTACGGCGCGGGCGCCACAGCGTATCAGCCGTACAGCGCGTCCGATCCCTTCGGCTGGGGCGCGTGGACGGGCTATTCCGACCCCTTCGGCGCCTATGGCCAGTCCCAGCAGCAGCAATACCGCCCGAACGAGCGCAGCGAATATACCGCCGCAAAGAGCTATATCCGCAACGGCATGTACCGCGAGGCGATCACCGCGCTCTCCGGCGTGCCGCTCTCAGAGCGCGACGGCAAGTGGTATTATCTGCACGCGGGGGCGAATATGTATCTCGGCAACAAGATCGCCGCGCTCGAAAGCGCGAAAAAGGCCGTGGAGATCGAGCCGGGCAACGAGGATTACCGCGCGCTGCTCCAGCAGCTGCAGAGCGGCGGCGACTTTTACCAGACCTATACGACCAATTACCGCAGCGGGCTTTCGCCCGACCGGTTTATTCTGGCTCTTTGTGCGGCAAACATGTGTCTCGGCCCGCTTTGCGGCTACCGGGTTTGCTGCTGCTGAAAAAACCCGTGCCTTGAAACTTAATTTCAAGGCACGGGTTTTAGTTTCTAGTCTCTAGTTTCTAGTTTTTAGCTTCTGACCGAAAAAAGGCTGTGAGGATAATCCTCACAGCCTTTTGGGTTTTAGTGGAGCAGGTTTTTGCCGGTCATGTCCGCGGGCTGGTCGAGCCCCATGACGGAGAGGATCGTCGGCGCGATGTCGGCCAGACGGCCGTTTGAGAGCTTTGCGCCCTTCTTCGTCACACAGAACGGGACGGGGTTCGTCGTGTGGGCGGTGTTGACTTTGCCGCTCTCGTCGAACATGCAGTCGGCGTTGCCGTGGTCGGCAGTGACGAGAAGCGTCAGATCGTCGTGCTTCTCGACCTCGGCCATGATGCGGCCGATGCAGCCGTCCACGGTCTCGACCGCCTGGATGGCGGCGTCCATGACGCCGGTGTGTCCGACCATGTCGCAGTTGGCAAAGTTGCAGACGATCAGATCATACTGCTCGCTCGCCATGGCCTCGATGACCTTGTCGCAGACCTTCTCCGCGCTCATCTGCGGGATCAGGTCATAGGTCGGGAACTCCTTCGGCGACGGGACAAGGCAGCGATCCTCGCCCTCGGCCTGCTTTTCCACGCCGCCGTTGAAGAAGAAGGTGACGTGGGCGTACTTTTCGGTCTCGGCCACGCGGAACTGCTTGAGGCCCTTTGCGCTGATGATGTCGCCGAGGGTGTTCTCGATCACCTCGGGCGGGTATGCGATCGGCAGCGTGAGCGTCTCGTCATACTGCGCCGTGCAGACGTAGGACAGCGGATAGACCGTCTTCTTGCGGGCAAAGCCGTCGAAATCGGGCAGGTTCAGCGCCCAGGTCATTTCGCGGGCACGGTCCGGGCGGAAGTTCATGAAGATCACGCTGTCGCCGGTGTTGATCGCGCCCTCGGCGCAGACGACGACCGGCTCGACGAATTCGTCCGTCTTGTCGGCGGCATAGCTCGCCTCGACCGCGTGGACGGGGTCGGGATCGGCAATACCCTCGCCGCAGACGATGGCGTTATAGCCCTTCTCGACGCGGTCCCAGCGCTTGTCACGGTCCATGCCCCAGAAGCGGCCCTGGATCGTGGCGATGCGCGCGTTGCCGAGCGATTCACACTTTTCCTGAAGCTGCGCGACAAAGCCGGCGCCGCTCTTGGGCGGGACGTCGCGGCCGTCGAGAAAGCAGTGGACGAAAACCTTTTCCACGCCGCGTGCCTTTGCCATGTCGAGCATCGCAAAGATGTGCTCGAGGTGACTGTGCACACCGCCGGTGGAGAGAAGTCCCATCACATGCAGCGCTTTTCCATTTGTCTTGGCATCCTCGATCGCCTTGATGTAGACCGGGTTTTCAAAGAACTTGCCGGTACGGATCTCCTGGGAGATCTTCGGCAGGATCTGGAAGACGACGCGGCCCGCGCCGATGTTAGTGTGGCCGACCTCGGAATTGCCCATCTGTCCCTCGGGCAGACCGACGTCCAGACCGGAGGCAAAAAGCTGGGAGCAGGGATAGTCCGAGAAGAGCTTATCGAGATTGGGGGTTTTGGCCTGGGCGATCGCGTTGCCCGCGGTGGGCGCCGCGATGCCGAAGCCGTCCATGATGATAAGAGCTGCTTTTTTGCTCATAGTGGCGTTGTACTCCTATTCTCCCGCACGTATCGCACGGGACATTTTGGAAAAACGGGAAGAATCAGTCCTGATCGGTGGCCTTGATGATGACGGAGAAGTCGACCGGCTTGAGGGAGGCGCCGCCGATGAGGCCGCCGTCGATGTCGGGGCAGGCCAGCAGCTCCTGGGCGTTCTTGGCGTTCATGCTGCCGCCGTATAGGATGGAGACAGCACGCGCGGGGCGGGCGCCGTAGATCTTGCGGATGACGGCACGGATGCCCTCGCAGACCTCCTGAGCCTGCTCAGCCGTGGCGGTCTTGCCGGTGCCGATGGCCCAGATGGGCTCATAGGCGATGACGCAGTGGCGGAGCGCAGAGGCGTCGATGCCGCTGAGGGCGGCCTTGACCTGGTAGGCGACGTATTCCATCGTCAGATCCATCTCGCGCTGCTCAAGGCTCTCGCCGACGCAGATGATGGGGGTGATGCCCTTGGCAAGCAGCGCCTTGGCCTTGGCGTTGATGAGCATGTCGTCCTCGCCGTGGTACTGGCGGCGCTCACTGTGGCCGACGATGCAGTACTTCGCGCCGATGTCGGCAAGCTGGGCGGCGGAGATCTCACCGGTGTAGGCGCCCTTGTCAAACTTGGACACGTCCTCGCCGCCGGCGGCGACCTTGCACTCCTTGCCGAACTTGACCATCGCGGGGATCATCACCGCGGGGGTGCAGAGGACGACGTCGCAGGTCTTGGTCTTGGGCATGTTTTCCTTGAGCTGCTCGATAAAGGGCTTGATCTCGGAAGCGAGCATGTTCATCTTCCAGTTGCCCGCAATAATGGTTTTACGATACTTTCTGTTCATTTCAATCTCCTTCTTTACAGTCTTCCCCCTCGGGGGAAGGTGTCAGACTTTGTCTGACGAATGAGGGGCGTTTCGTCCCTTTGATCGGTTGTTTTCTTACTTGTCCAGCAGGCAGGCCACACCCGGCAGCTCCTTGCCCTCGAGGAACTCGAGGCTGGCGCCGCCGCCGGTGGAGATGTGGGTGATCTTGTCGGCGAAGCCGAGCTTTTCGACAGCAGCAGCGCTGTCGCCGCCGCCGACGATCGTGATCGCGCCGGACTCGCTCAGCGCCTTGGCCATGGCCTTGGTGCCGTTTGCAAACTTATCGAATTCGAACACGCCCATCGGTCCGTTCCAGACGATGGTGCCGGCGTTCGCGACCGCCTTGGAGAAGATCTCCACGGTCTTCGGGCCGATGTCCATGCCCATCAGATCCGCGGGAATGTCACCCTCGACCAGGATCGGCTCGGCCTCGGCGGAGAACTCCGCCGCGCAGTAGTTATCCACGGGCAGCAGGAACTTCACGCCCTTGGCCTCGGCCTTGGCGATCATTTCCTTGGCGTAATCGAGACGGTCTGCCTCGAGGAGGGACTTGCCGACCTCGAAACCCTGGGCCTTCTTGAAGGTGTAGGCCATGCCGCCGCCGATGATGATGGTGTCGGCCTTCTCGAGGAGGTTGTTGATGACGTTGATCTTGTCGGAGACCTTGGCGCCGCCGAGGACCGCGACGAAGGGACGCTTGGGATCGTCAAGAGCCTTGCCCATGACGGAGAGCTCCTTGTCTACCAGCAGGCCGGAGTAGGCGGGCAGATAGGCCGCGACGCCGGCGGTGGAGGCGTGGGCGCGGTGCACGGTGCCGAACGCGTCGGAGACGAAGATCTCGGCCATGTCGGCAAGAGCCTTGGCAAAGGCGGGATCGTTCTTGGTCTCACCCTTGGCAAAACGGAGGTTCTCCAGCAGGAGGATCTGGCCGGGCTGCAGCGCGGCGGCCTTGGCCTGGGCGTCGGGGCCGATGGTGTCGGCGGCGAAGATGACGTCCTGACCCAGCAGCTCGCCGAGACGCTTGGCGACAGGAGCGAGCGTCAGCTTGGCAAGGGACTTCTCCCACTCTTCACGGGTGATGTCCGCCTCATTCTTGCCCTTTTCCACCTGCTTTTTCACATAGCCCTCGAAGGTGGCGACGGGCTTGCCGAGGTGGGAGCATGCGATAACGGCGGCGCCGTTGTCAAGCAGATAGCGGATCGTCGGCAGAGCCGCGACGATACGCTTGTCCGAGGTGATCTCGCCGGTCTTCTTGTCCTGGGGGACGTTGAAGTCGCAGCGGAGAAGAACTTTTTTGCCCTTGACGTCTACGTCGTAAACGGTCTTTTTGCTGTAGTTCATGGTTATCCTCCTAAATTAAAAATTTTTCATCTCAAGGCCATCTCGCCCACGCCCTGCAGCCCCGGGAAGCCCTGTTGGCGCAGTGTTTCGTAGGCAAGGATGGCGACGGAGTTCGATAAGTTCAGGCTTCTCGCCTCGTCCACCATGGGGATGCGGATGCATCTGTCGCGGTATTTCTCCCTCAGCCACAGCGGCAGCCCGGCCGTCTCCTTGCCGAACATCAGCGTGACATCCGGAAGCGCGAGGTCGACCTCGCAGTATGCGTGCGGCGCTTTTGTCGTGGCGAGATACAGCCCCTCGTCGCCCCATTTGGCGAAGTATTCCTCCAGATTATCGTATACGGTAAGGTCGACAAGATGCCAGTAGTCCAGCCCGCAGCGCTTGACAGCCTTATCCGAGATGTCAAAGCCCAGCGGACGGATCAGATGCAGCCTTGCGCCGGTCGCGGCGCAGGTGCGCGCGATCGCGCCGGTGTTGTGCGGGATCTCCGGCTCGACGAGCACAATGTTGAGCATTTTCACGCGCCCTTTCCCATTCACGGTCATTCCGGGAGGAAATTTAACTCATTTCCCTCTTTAGTTAAGATTTTATCACAAAAATCCGAAAAATCATGTACTATTTTCCTCCTTTTGTATTTTCTTGCAAATTTAACAAACGGAGGCTATAATTCTTGTTGTATTCGAGCAATTTGTCGGCAATTTGCCGATTTTGAAAAGAGGAAGAAAATGGAGTTTATTTGCAGCGATTGCCCGCGCCGCTGCGGGGCGCTGCGCGGCGCGGAAAAAGCAGGCGGCGTGTGTGCCTCGCCCGCTCTGCCGCGCGTCGTGCGCGCCGCGCCGCACTTCGGCGAGGAGCCGTGTCTCTCCGGCACGAAGGGCGCCGGGGCGATCTTCTTTTCCGGGTGCAATCTGCGCTGCGTTTATTGCCAGAACCATGAAATCAGCCGCGGCGCGCAGACGGGAAAGCCGACCGACGCCGCCGCGCTGCGCGAGATGATGCTGCATCTGCGGGATGAGGGCGTTCACTGCATCGACCTCGTGACGCCCACGCACTTTGTCCGCACCGTGCGCGAGGCCTTAAGCGGGCTTGCGCTGGGGATCCCGGTGGTGTGGAACAGCTCCGGCTATGAGAGCGTGGAGACGCTGCGCACGCTCGAGGGGCTGGTGCAGGTGTATATGCCGGATTACAAGTATGCCGACCCGGCGCTGGCAAAGCGATACAGCGCCGCGGTGGATTATCCGTCCGTCGCAGCGGAGGCGATCCGCGAGATGTTCCGCCAGACCGGGCCGTACCGGCTGGATGAAAACGGACTGCTCCGCTCCGGTGTGCTGATCCGCCATCTGATCCTGCCGGGCGAGATGGAAAACAGCATGGGCGCGATCGATTTTGTCGCCGACAGCTTTCCACAGGGCAGCGTGCTGTTTTCCCTCATGAGTCAATACACACCGATGCCGGGGATCGAGCGGTTTCCTGCTCTGCAGCGCCGCGTGGACGCGGAGGAAAACGAGCATCTGATCCGCTATATGCACGCCTGCGGCATCACCGAGGGCTATTGGCAGGAGCTCTCCTCCGCCACAGAAGCCGAGATCCCTGCCTTTGACGGAACGGGCGTGGAATAATCCCCCTCCTCGCCTTGACATTTTACCCGCGATGGCAGATAATCAAATCAGCCATGAAAAAACTTTCACGGATGGAGAGAGCAATATGGAATACAAAGAAATACTCGAAGAAGCCAGAAAGCACACAGCGCCGCATTGCATGGCCTGCCCGGTCTGCAACGGCAAAGCCTGCGGCAACAATGTCCCCGGTCCCGGCAGCAAGGCGCCCGGCAATGCCGCCGCGCGCAACTATGACAAATGGCAGGAGATCTTCGTGAACATGGACACGCTCTGCCAGAATGTCGGTGATCCCGATATTTCCTTTGAGCTGTTCGGCCGCCGCTTCTCCGCGCCGCTCTTTGTCGCCCCGCTCGGCGCCGTGGATATGCACTACGGCCCGAAGTACCATGACCAGAGCTATAACGCCGAGATGATGAAGGCCGCCGTCGACTGCGGCATCCTTGCCTTTACGGGCGACGGCGTCAACGCCCAGATCATGAAGGACGCGGTCGCCGACAGCGCCGCGCTCGGCGGGCTTTCGATCCCGACGATCAAGCCCTGGGATCGCGAGACGGTGTTTGCAAAGCTCGACGACGTGATCGCGCATGATATCTTCGCCGCCGCGATGGACGTCGACGCCGCGGGTCTCCCCTTCCTCAAAAAGCTCGGCGGCAACGCCGGCAGCAAGACCGTCGCGGAAATGCGCGAGATCATCGAGCATGCAGGCCGTCCCTTTATTGTCAAGGGCATCATGACCGTGGCCGGCGCGAAGAAGGCCGTTGAGGCCGGCGCCGCGGGCATCGTCGTGTCCAACCACGGCGGCCGCGTTCAGGGCGGCGTTCCCGCCACGGCCGAGGTGCTCGGCGAGATCGCCGACGCCGTCAAGGGGCAGACCGTGATCCTGGTCGACGGGGGCATCCGTTCCGGCGTCGACATCTTCCGCGCTCTCGCGCTTGGCGCCGACGCGGTGCTCGTCGGCCGTCCCTTCGCCACGATGCTCTACGGCGCGGGCGAGGAAGGTTTCAAGGTCCTGTACAACAAGCTCACGAGCGAGCTGAAGGGCACGATGGACATGTGCGGCGCCGCCACGCTCAAAGACATCACGCGCGACAAGATCCGCTTCTGACGGACTTGGTCATGAAAGGCAAAAAACAGACCGGGACTCCCGGTCTGTTTTTTCTTTAAGAAAGATTAAGAGTTTTGCGATGAAAACTGTGATAATGTTATTTTATTGGGTAAAATAATTCAAAATGATCACAACAAGGAGGGATACGCTTGAAAAAAACTGTTTGTCTCATGTCGCTGCTGCTTGCACTCATTTTGCTTGCGGCCTGCGGCAACGGCGCGCAGGAAACGCCAGATGCCTTGGAAGCGCTTGATTATGCAGCGGAAAAGGCAGAGGCGACAGACTCTTTTCTCTCCCAGTTGCCGGACGGCAACGCCGTCGTACTGCTCTGCTCGGCCCCGGCCGCGGGGCAGATGCGCAAGACGCTCTTTTTCTCCCATGACGGCGGCGAAAACTGGGCCGATGGACTCGATTTGACGGAGAGCATAGGCAATTATCCTGTCGGCGCGATCTTTCTGACTCCGCAGCGCGGCTTTGTTTTGACAGACTATCACGGCGTCGATGACTATCTCTACGCCACCTCCGACGGCGGCGCAAGCTGGGAGAGCGTCGGCCTCCCCTTGGCAGGCTCAACGTTTTCGTACATTGAGGGGCGGGAGATCCGTTATGAAAACGGAACGCTGTATCTCTCGCTGGCCGGGAAAACGGAGACGAGCATCACCCATCTGCGCTTCCGTTCCGACGACGGCGGCGTGACCTGGCTCGCGTATTGACCGCGCGGCGCCCGCACACGAAAAGAACGCCTGATCGTATTCGATCAGGCGTTCTTTTCGGCTTCCTCGGCGACGATCGTTTCCATCGCGTCCCACTTCTTCTCCATATCGGAAAGCAGATTGAACTGGGTGCGCGCGCGGTCGAGATTATGCTCCGGATAGTCGATCGCAAAATACTTGTCCCCCATGAGATAATCCGTCAGGAAGCGCATGCCGCACTCGAGCGTCATCGTATACGCGCCGAGCGGAAGAGACGCGATCTCGTTTTTCGTCAGCGCGGGGCAGGCCTCGAGATAGCCGCGGGTAAAGACGCGGAAGAGCTCGAGATCGAGCCTTACCTTGCCCAGATCCCGCTCGTCATCCGCCGCCGTCGAGGCGCCGAATCGGATCGCGTCGCCGAAATCGTAGGCCGCAAGCCCCGGCATGACCGTGTCAAGATCGATCACGCAGACGGCTTTGCGCGTATCGGCGTCAAAGAGGACGTTATTGATCTTGGTGTCGTTGTGCGTCACGCGCACGGGGAGCTGTCCCCTCTCGCGCATCCGCTGCAGGCGGGAGGCGCGCTCCTCTCTTGCAAGGACGAATGCCGTCTCCTCTCTCACCGATTCAAGCCGCCCGAGCGCGTCCGCCTCCACCACCTCACGCAAGCGGGCATAGCGCGCCGGCGTGTTGTGAAAGTCGGGGATCGTCTCGCCGAGCTTCTCAGCCGGGAAATCGATCAGGGCATGCTGGAAATTGCCGAAGGCCCGCGCACATTCGTAAAAATCCGTCGGAGTCCCGGCGCGGTCGAGACAGATGCTGTTTTCGACAAAACGGTACAGCCGCCAGGCGCCGCCTCTGCCGTCGTCATAATAGCGCTTGCCGTCCAGCGTGTCGAGATAGCGGATCATGGCCGGGGTGCCGGGGCGCGTCTGCAGATAGCGGCTGATGGCCGAGACGTTGTCCATGATGATGTCCGTCCGGGGAAACGCATAGGTGTTGACATTCTGGAGAATGTAGCGCGCGGAGGCGTCGGTCGTGATGAGATAGGTTTTGTTGATGTGGCCGGTTTTGATCCGCTCGCAGCAAACGGGCGTGCCGTCGAGCGGAAAGCGGAAGATTTCTTCTCTCATGCGCCGTTAGTTTCCCTGCCGCGCTCTCTTCTTCAGCGCAGCAAGCGGGATCGCCACAAGCAGCAGCACCGCCGCCGCGGCGAGATAGATGTCGGGGGTCGGGACGGTCTTGACCTGGCCGAGCTCCACATAGGTGCTCTGTCCGCCGCGGATGACCGCCGCGCCGATCGCAGGGCCGATGACCATCGGCAGCATGACGGCGAAGATCATGCGGATGCCCTGGAAGTGGCCGACCTTGTCGGGCGGCGTCCAGTCGCGGATATTCGCGCCGAGCGCGGCCGAGATCATCATATAGCCGCTCATCATCACAATGCCGGAGAGGATCACGCCGAGCGGGGAGCGCACAAAGTACATCCCCGCAAGCCCCGCCAGCATGATGCCTGCCGCAGGATAGGTAAAGCGGATCTTGCCGACGCGGTCGATAAAACGGCCGGAGATCACACTGACGGCGGAGGCGACGACGAGCACGACGCCGAGGACGATGGCATAGTCGTTGATGCCGAGATAGTTCTGGATATAAATGATCAAAAACGGGAAGAAGACCTGGACCGCGACCGAGAAAAGGCAGAACGCGGCAAAGGAGAGATACAGCTCGGGATTCTCCCGCACCACCGACGGGCGCAGACCGTAGAGGAGGTTGGC
Source organism: Clostridiales bacterium UBA6981 (assembly GCA_002450075.1). GTDB lineage: Bacteria > Bacillota > Clostridia > Oscillospirales > Oscillospiraceae > Limivicinus. Next base: position 18,877 of record DJYJ01000056.1, on the reverse strand, counting down.
GAAATAGTCGTCACGCCGCGGCGCAAGGCCGGGCTCATCTTTCACGAGGAAGAGCGCGATCACGCCGACAACGCTGACCGCCGCGCCGAAAATCGTGAAGAATTCCTTCCATCTCCCCTGCCGGGTCAGACCGTCAAAGGCGCCGAAGATGATGAGCATCGAGATAAGCGGCAGGATCGCGAGGACGCTCTCGGCCCGGCCGCGGTTGGCGCTTGTCGTGATATCGGTGACGTAGGCGTTGAACGCGCCGTCGTTGGCCGTGGAGCCGAAGAAGGTCATCACGCAGTCCATCACGACGACCATGACGGCCGCCGCGGCGACGGCGTTCGCCCCCGGGAAGAGACGCGCGGCATTTTCCGGCGTGATCAGAGCGAAGGCCGCCGTGGAGAGTCCCCAGAGCAGATAGCCAAGCGCGATGAAGACGCGGCGATTGCCGAGGCGATCGGACAGCGCGCCCATCAGAAGCGTTGTGAGCGTCGCGACGACGGCGGACGCGCCGACCATCGCGGAGATATAGCGCGGGTCGGTGGAGATCGTATTATAGAGAAACACGTTGAAATACATGTTCTCGATCGTCCAGGCGAACTGGCCGACGAGACCGATGAGGATCAGGGCCGCCCATTTCCGGGCGCCGAGTTTTTCGTTCATGCTTTCTCGCTCCTTCCCGGTTTTCTGTTTTTCAGCGAGCCAGATCGACGATCGCCTCGACCAGACGAGCGGCGCCGTCGAGGTTTTCGGCGGAGGTATGCTCGTAGGGGCCGTGGCAGGCATAGCCGCCCGTGCCGATGTTCGGGCAGAGAAGGCCGCGGAAGGACAGCTGGGAGCCGTCGGTGCCGCCGCGGATCGGGACACGCACCGGCTCGAGGCCGATCGCGCGGATCGCCTTTTCGGCCAGCTCGACGATCTCCATGTGTGCCGAAAGCTTCTCCGCCATGTTGCGGTACTGCTCGCGGATAGTCAGTCTGGCAGTGCCCGCGCCGTATTTCTCGTTGATCTGCTTTTCGATGAGACGCATCAGCTTTTCCTTTTCGGCAAGACCGTTCGCGTCATGGTCGCGCAGGATATAGCCGAGCTCCGCCTTTTCCACCGTGCCGAACATGTCGGTGAGATGGAAAAAGCCTTCATAATTCTCGGTTTTCTCCGGCACAGCGCCGGCGGGCAGCATGGCGTTGATCTCCATGGCCACGAGCGAGGCGTTGATCATCTTGTCCTTGGCGCTGCCGGGGTGGATGTTGAAGCCGCGGATCTCCCACTTCGCGGAGGCGGCGTTGAAGGTCTCAAAATTGATCTCATTGAGCTCGCCGCCGTCGACGGTGTAGGCGAAGTCCGCGCCGAAGCGCTCAAGATCGAGCAGGGACGCGCCGTGGCCGACCTCCTCGTCGGGCGTGAAGCAGACAGCGATCGCGCCGTGAGGGCGCCCCTCGGCGAGGATGCGCTCGCAGGCGGTCATGATCGCGGCGATGCCGGCCTTGTCGTCGGCGCCGAGGACGGTCGTGCCGTCGGTCGTGACAAGGGTGTGCCCCTTGAGCCCGGGCAGATTGGGATTGACGTCCTTCGTCAGGACGCGGCCGCTCTCCCCGAGTTTGACGTCGCCGCCGTCATAGTTCTCGATGAGCTGCGGGTTGACGTTCTCGCCGGAGAAGTCCGGGATCGTGTCGAGGTGCGCGATGAAGCCGACGCAGGGGCGCTCCTCACAGCCGGGCGTAGCGGGCAGAAAGCCGTAGACATAGGCGTGCTCGTCGACGAAGACCCGCTCAAAGCCGAGGTCCTTCATTTCCTTTTCCAGCACACGCGAGAGGTCGAACTCCCGCTCCTCGGTGGGCGTGCGCTCCAGATTCTCGCTGCTGGCCGTATGGATCTTCACATAGATCAAAAAGCGTTCGAGTGCCGTCATGGTTTTGCCTCCTTGTTCAGGCGATCACGTTGTAGTTCATACCAAGGTTGTCGCGCATCTCGCGATAGCTCGGATCGTCGCGCCAGTAGTTGCCCACGGCGTTGTCCTCCCAGGCCCAGAAGACGATCTTCGTGTTCGGCAGCGCCTCGCGCAGCTCGTTCTGTTGGGCCTCGGTCAGGCCGCTGTCGACCCACCACAGGCGCTCGAGCTGGGTCATCTCAAAGAGCTGGGTATAGTCGTCGAGGCGCAGGTGGCTGATGTTGAGGTGCTTTAAGTTTGGCAGGTGGAGGATCGGCTCGAGGTCGTGCACGCCGGTGAAGAACATTTCGAGATAATAAAGCTCGCTTGCGTTGCGCAGCGGCTCGAGCGTCGTGACCGGCGCGCTGACGATCATCAGATATTTAAGGTCCGGCATCGTTTCGACAAAGTCGATGCGGTCATAGTTGCCGTGGCCGAGATCGAGCGTGACCATGCTGCGGCAGTACTTGATCGGCTCGGCGTTGGCGTAGGGCAGGAAGCCCCAGGAATTGGAGTATTTCGACATGCAGAAGTTGTCCGCGTCCGTGCGGCAGCCGATCCCGTTGAGGTATACGCGCCAGACGATCTCGCAATCGTCATGGCGGCTGCGCATCTCGTCGAGCGTCTCATAGGGGATGTTGCAGTCGCAGAGATACAGCTTTTTCAGCCGGGCCATCGCCTCGATGGCCTTTTCCGGCTCGGCGAGATCCTCGATCGTGCGGCTGGAGAGGTCAAGCTCTGTCCAGTCGGTCGAGCACTCCTTGCCGCAGACTGTGACGCGGCAGATGACCTCGGCGCCGCCGTAGGCCTTGCGGATCGCGATGACGTCGTCGAGCTCCAGCATGCGCGCGCCGAGATTGATGATCTTCAGCTCGGAGAAGTCATTGCCGTGGGAGATGAGCTCGGACAGATCGAGCGCGGCGGACTCCGGGATGTTGATGTTTTCGGTGTTGCTGCGGAAGGTCTCGCCCGCGATCGTCACCTTGTAAAGGAAGCGGATCCTGGGATACTTCTCTTTGAGGGCGGCGAGCTCGGAGGCGTCATAGCGCGCGTTGGTCGTGTCGACCATACGCATATCCGGCAGATAGGCAAGGCGCTCGCCCGCTTCCCCGGCCGTTGTCCCCTCGGGAAGCGTCAGCTCCTTGGTCGTGCTCGCAAAGCTCTCGCCGCCAAGGGCGACGTTCCATTTCAGCTCGGTCTCCTCCGGCAGCGCCTCGCGCAGCGCCAGGATCTCGTCATAGCAGTCCGCCGCCGTCGCGTCCACGCGCTTGAGGGCGGTAAAATACACGAAATCTGCGATCTCGTCCGCCGAGAAATTCCCGACGGCGATCTCCTCGGAGGCGCTGTCAAAGCGCGAGGCGCCGACGGGGATGTTCCATCTCACGTCAAGCGAGGGCTGCGCCGCGATCAGGGCGCGGATCTCGTCATAGCAGTCCGCCGCGCGGGCGTCGACGCTGCGAAGCGCGAAGAAGAGGGAAAAGTTCCCGACCTCTTTTTCGCTGAAATTGCCGACGGCGATCGCGTCGGACGTGCAGTCATAGCGCGCCCCGCCGATCGGGATGTCCCAATAGACCGTGACGTCAGGATGGCGGCGGGCGATCTCGCTGTACTGGCGCACGCTGACGGAGCGGCCGCGCAGGTCGATCGGCTCGCCCTTCGGAAAGAGGGAGCCCATCGCGATATTATAGTGCGTGTATATAAAAACGAACGCTCCGACCGCAACAGCGACGAGAAGCAGCACGGCGACGACCGGCGCCGCGCTTTTTTTCTTTTTTCTGCGTTTTACAGTAGTCATTCCACATTCTCCCGGATGAAACGATAATAATTGATTTTACACCCTCAGGCGTTGTTTTTCAACTCTTCCCCGCCGCCCTCATGCGCCACGGGCGGTTTATCGATGCAGAAGAACGTAAAGGTCCCGGAGGCGAGCAGTTTTCCTTCCTCGCCGGTCACGGAGACCTCAACAAGGACGCTTGTCCGACCTCGGTGACGCACGCATGCCTCGGCCTTGATGGTCCCCTCCGTCTGGTTGCGCAGGAAATGTATGTCGGCAGACTGGGTGACGTAGGTACGGCCATCGGTCCTGGTGGCGCAGCCGGCGGCGTTGTCCGCCATCGTGAAGATCGCGCCGCCGTGGACCTGGCCGAAAATGTTTAGGCTTTCCGGGCGGATCGTGAGGGAGAGAAGCGCGCGGTCGCGCTCGACCTCCTCGACCTCGATATGATTATGGCAAACGAACGGGTTGCGCCGGTTGATCGCGGCGAACTGCTCGCTCAGGTTCTCTTTTTCCGTCATCGGTTCTGCTCCTCCCGGGTAAAAATCACGCAGATAAGTATACCAGTACCGCCTCTTAAATACCAGCATTATTTACAAGCGTTCCCTTTTTTTGCCATTTTGCTTGCATTCAGGTTGCATTTTTTCTCGTTGATAAGGAAGAGATTTACATTTTCCTCACAGCGGCAAAGAAAAAAATCTTTTTTGCAACTACGACTACCAATTTTGTAAAAGCTATGTTATAATTTAGTATCTCGAATTATGGCATGATGCGGTTTGCCGCTCATGCATGGCGATACAGATTGAAATTGGGGGCTGTTTCGATGAAGAAAATACTCGTTCTTGAGGATGAGGCCAATATCCGGAGCTTTGTGGTCATCAATCTCCGGCGCAGCGGCTATGAGCCGATCGAGGCTGAAAACGGAGCGGAGGCGCTTGAAAAGATCAAGGTCAATCCCGACATCTGTCTGGCGCTGCTCGACGTAATGCTGCCGGACATCGACGGCTTTGAGGTCTGCCGCCGCATCCGCGCCACCGGCTCGAAGATGGGCATCATCATGCTGACGGCCAAGAGCCAGGAGATCGACAAGGTCACTGGGCTGATGACCGGCGCCGACGACTATGTGACCAAGCCCTTCTCCCCCGCCGAGCTGACCGCGCGCGTCGACGCGCTGATCCGCCGTCTCGGTGTGGACGAGGACGAGAAGACAAGCGTGGAGATCGTCTCCGGCCCCTTTGTTCTCAACACGCGCAACCGCACGCTCGAAAAGAACGGCGCGCGGCTGAAGCTGACGCAGATCGAATATCTGCTGATGAAGCTCTTTATGGAAAATCCGGGCCGCGCCATGTCGCGCGAGGACATTCTCGCCGCCGTCTGGGGCGGAGACTTTTCCGGCGAGCTGAAGACCGTGGACGTCAACATCCGCCGTCTGCGCATCAAGATCGAGAGCGACCCCACCGAGCCCGAATTTCTGACGACCGTATGGGGCTACGGCTATAAGTGGGGATACTGAGCTTCGCCCCCTCCCCCTTCCCGACGGGAAGGATCATAAAAAGAGAAAGCACTTGCGATAAGATATGAACAAACGACTGAGAAACCAATTGATCGTCTCCGGCATCGGCGCGCTTATGCTGCTGCTCGGTGCTGTCTGGTGTATTACACGCGGCTATGGGCTCTACGCCGTCGCGCTCGTCACGCTGGTATGCTTCTACATCATCGGGATGATGCTGTGGTTCTGGTCCCGGGTGTCCGATCCGTTGAACCATCTCACCGATGTGGCGCGCCGCATCGCCGACGGCAGCTACGGCATCCAGGTGGAAAAGCTGGGAGACGACGAGGTGGGCGATCTCACCGACGCGCTCAACGAGATGTCCGAAAAGGTGGCCGTGGCGGAAAAGACCCGGACCGAATTCATCTCCCGCGTCTCGCACGAGCTGCGCACGCCGCTGACAGCCATCGAAGGCTGGGCGGAGACGATCGCCTATGACGACGCCGTGCAGGGCGATTCGCTGCGCGGCATCCAGATCATCTCCAAGGAGGCCGAGCGTCTGACCGGCATGGTCTCGGAGATGCTGGAGTTCGCCCGCATCCAGGACGGCCGCTTTAATCTGCGCATCGAGATGATCGACATCGCCGCCGAGCTTGAGGACGCCATCTTCACCTATGGCGAGCTGATGCGTCAGGCCGGCGTCGAGGTAAAATACGATCAGCCCTCCAAGCCGATCCCGCTGATCCCCGGCGACCCGGAGCGGCTCAAGCAGGTCTTTTTGAATCTGCTCGACAACGCGGTCAAGCACGGAGGCGACGGCCGGAAAGTCGAGGTCGCGATCGCGGCCGAGGGCAGCATCGTGATCATCACCATCCGCGACCACGGCCACGGTATCCCGGAAAACGAGCTGCCGCACGTCAAGGAAAAGTTCTATAAAGGCAGTTCAAAGGGCCGCGGCACCGGCATCGGTCTTGCCGTATGCGACGAGATCGTGGCACGTCACGGCGGCAGACTGCTGATCGAAAACGCGCAGGGAGGCGGCTGTCTCGTCACGGTCACGCTCCCGCTGCGCGGCGGAGAGGCACATGAAAAGAAAAACTGAGGATTGTTCGTTTCGGACCTCGATCGGAGGACAGGCTCTGATCGAGGGCATCCTGATGCGCGGGCCGAAAAAGCAGGCGGTCGTCTGCCGGACGAAGGACGGCATCGTGGAAAAGGTCGAGGACTTAAGGCTCGTGCGCGACAAGCACCCTGTTCTGGGGCTGCCGTTCATCCGCGGGATCGTGACGCTGTTCGATTCGCTCTACAAGGGCATGCAGGCGCTGACCTATTCCGCCTCGCTCGTGCCGTTGGAGGAGCAGGGCGAGCCGGACAAGCTCGACCAGTGGATCGAGGCCCACTTTGAAGGAGAAAAGGCGCAGAAGCTGATCATCTCCTCCGCCGTTGTGATGGGCGTCGGATTGTCGCTGTTCCTGTTCATCTTCCTGCCCGCGTTTCTTGTCGGGCTCATCCCGGGGCTCAAGACGCACTTCTTTGCGCGCAACCTCTCCGAGGGTGCGGTGAGGATCGCGATTTTGCTTATCTATATGCGTCTCATCTGTGAAGTGAGCGACGTCAAGAGGCTGTTCTCCTATCACGGGGCGGAGCACAAAACGATCTTCTGCTATGAGCACGGCAAAGAGCTGACCGTTGAGAACGTGCGGGTCGAATCCCGCTTCCATCCCCGCTGCGGCACGAGCTTTCTGCTGGTCGTGATCGTGATCAGCATCCTCGTCAATTCGGTTGTCCGGCTGGACAACTCCTTTGCCCGCATGGGCTGCCATCTGCTGCTCCTGCCCGTCGTCGTGGGGCTGAGCTATGAGCTCAACCGCTGGTGCGGGAGGCACGACAACCTTCTCTCCGCGGTGCTCTCCGCGCCGGGGAAGTGGCTGCAGCATATGACGACGAACGAGCCGGACGACGGCATGATCGAATGCGCGATCCGCGCGATGGAGCTTGTGATTCCCGAGGAAAAAGGCAGCGACGCCTGGTAAGCTTGGGGAAAGGATACGGATATGAAGACTTATAACGACATTTATCTGCAGGCGCGCAACGCGCTGCGCGAGCACGGCATCGAGGGATACAGCCTTGAGGCGCGTCTGCTCGTGGCGACCGCCGCGGGCAAGACCGCGCAGGAACTGCTGCGCGATCTCTCGCTGTATACGACGCCGGAGATGGCCGCAAAGGTGGCCGCGCTGACTGAGCGGCGCATCGCGGGCGAGCCGGTGGCCTATATCACCGGGGCATGGGAGTTTTACGGACTGCCGATGATCATCACGACCGACGTGCTGATCCCCCGCATGGACACCGAGCTGCTCGTCGACGCGGCAAAGGAGCTCTTAAACGGCCGTAAGATGGACGCGCGCGTGCTTGATCTGTGCTGCGGGAGCGGCTGCATCACCTGCGCCGTCGGGCACGAGCTGCCCGCAACGCGCCTTGTCGCCGTCGACATCAGCGCCAAGGCGCTGGAGATCTGCCGCAAAAACATCGCGGCGAACAGGCTTTCCTCGCGCGCGATCTGCATGCAGGCCGACGCGACGACCTCTCCTCCGCTGAGCATGGGACAGTTCGACATGATCATCTCAAACCCGCCCTATATCCGCAGCGCCGATATGCAAAAGCTCGACGCCTCGGTGCGCGACTTTGAGCCCTCCTGGGCGCTCGACGGCGGAAAAGACGGGCTGAAATTCTATAAGTCTATCATCAAATATTGGAAAGCGCTGCTGCGTCCGGGCGGATACCTGCTCTTTGAGGTCGGTGAAGGCCAGGCGGAGAGCGTGAAGGAAATGATGCTCACGGGCGGCTTCCGCGCCGTCAGCTCGAAGTTTGACACGATCGGCGTCGAGCGCGTGATCATCGGCAAAATGTGATCTCAAACAAACGTATATTATTCGGCGCGGGGCTCCCCCTCCGCCGAGAGGAGGATAAAACATGGCAGAGAAAAAGAAGACCGTGAGCGTCACGCCCGTTGACGCGGGTGACCGGAAAAAGGCGCTGGAGACGGCGATCGCGAAAATCGAAAAGGACTATGGCAAGGGCACCATCATGCGTCTTGGCGACGACATTTCCGTCAACGTCGAGGCGCTGTCGACCGGCTCGCTGTCGCTCGACCTCGCGCTCGGCATCGGCGGCGTTCCCAAAGGGCGCATCATCGAGATCTACGGTCCCGAGGCCTCCGGTAAAACGACGCTGGCGCTGCATATTGTCGCCTCGGCGCAGAAAAACGGCGGCGACGCGGCCTACATCGACGTGGAGCACGCGCTGGAGCCCGCCTATGCCCGCGCCCTCGGTGTCGACATCGACAGTCTCTTGATCTCCCAGCCGGATACCGGCGAGCAGGCGCTGGATATCACCGAGTCGCTCGTCCGCTCCGGCGCGATCGACGTGATCGTGGTCGACTCGGTCGCCGCGCTGATCCCGCGCGCCGAGCTTGAGGGCGAGGTCGGCGACACGGTCGTCGGCATGCTCGCGCGCCTGATGTCCCAGGCGATGCGCCGTCTGGCCGGCGCGATCTCCAAGAACAACTGCACCGTCATCTTCATCAACCAGCTGCGTCAGAAGATCGGCGTGATGTACGGCAACCCCGAGACCACGCCCGGCGGTCTGGCGCTGAAATACTATGCCTCCGTCCGTATCGACGTGCGCCGCATCGAAACGCTCAAATCCGGCGGCGAGATGATCGGCAACCGCACGCGCGCCAAGGTCGTGAAGAACAAGGTCGCGCCCCCGTTCCGCGAGGCGGAGTTTGACATCATGTACGGCGAGGGCATCTCGAAGATCAGTGAGATCATCGATCTCGCCGTGAAGCTGGACATCATCGAAAAGGGCGGCGCCTGGTTCACCGTCAACGGCCAGCGTCTGCAGGGCAAGGACGCCGTGAAGGAATACCTCACGGCCAACCCCGAGATCTGCGACAAGATCGAGCAGGATATCCGCGACAACTCCTTCAAGCTCCTCTCCCCGCAGGCACAGCGCGCCGCGCGCGTCTCCGGCCGCGCCGTCGAGGTGAGCGCCGCGGACTTTGACGAGGGCTGATCAGGCGAATCGCATGATCGTATCCGCGCTGAAAAAGACATCGACCGACCGGATCCTGGTCGAGTTTGAGGAGGGCGAGAGTCTTCGCTCCACGCTTGCCGCCGTGACCGACGCGCGGCTGTATGTCGGCATGGAGCTCGACGAGGACGCCTTTGCCGCGCTCAAGCGCAGCTCCAGCCGCGGTCTCGAGCGGCAGAAGGCGCTGGAGCTTCTCTCCCGTCGGCCGCATTCGCGCAGGGAGCTGAAGGACAAGCTGCTGCGCCGCGGCGTCAGCGAAGAGGACGCAGAGGACTGTGTGCAATGGCTCTCCGACCGCGGCTTTCTGGACGATGAAGAATATGCCGGGGCAGTTGCGCGGCATTATGCGGCAAAAGGCTATGGCGCCGGGCGTTTGAGGAGCGAGCTGCAGCGCCGCGGTATCGATCGCGAGCTTGCGGCCGATACGCTCAGCGATCTTCCCGACAATGCCGGGAAGATCGACGCCTTTCTTGCCCGGAAGCTGACCGATGTGAACGATCGCGAGGCTGTCCGCAAGGTCAGCGCCGCGCTCTTCCGCCGGGGCTTTTCCTGGGAGGAGATCCGCGCGGCTCTGCGGAGATTTGACAGCAGCATTGAGGAAGAATGATGGAAAAAACCTTTGCGATGATCTCTCTTGGCTGCGCCAAGAATCTGGTCAACAGTGAACAAATGCTCTACCTCCTCTCGGAGGCAGGCTATACGCTTGTGCCGGAGGCGGATGGGGCGGATCTCGCCGTCGTCAACACCTGCGGCTTTATCGACGCCGCCAAGAGCGAGGCCATCGACAACATTCTGGAGATGGCTGAGCTGAAAAAGGCGGGACGGCTCGGCGGGCTGATCGTAACGGGCTGCCTGTCCGAGCGCTACAAGGACTCGATCCTCTCGGAGCTGCCGGAGATCGACGCCGTGTTGGGCGTGGGCAGCTTCGGCGATATCGTCGCCGCGGCCGACGCGGTAATGGCGGGCGGACATCTTTCCCGCTTTGCCTCGAACAGCGCCCCGGTCGATGAGATCGCGCGCGTGGTCTCCACCGGCCCCTCCTGGGCCTATCTGCGCATCGCCGAGGGCTGCGACAACTTCTGCGCTTTCTGCGCGATCCCCTATATCCGCGGCCGCTACCGTTCGCGCCCGATGGAGAACATCCTGGAAGAGGCGCGCGAGCTTGCCGCGCACGGCGTCAAGGAGCTGATCGTCATCGCGCAGGACATCACCCGCTACGGCACCGACCTGTACGGCAAACGAAGTCTTGCCGCGCTGTGCCGCGAGCTGGGAAAGATCGAGGGCGTCGAGTGGATCAGGCTTCACTATCTCTATCCCGACCAGTTCGACGACGAGCTGATCGACGAGATCGCATCCAACGACAAGATCGTCAAATATCTTGACATCCCGATCCAGCACATCAACGACGCGATCTTAAAGCGCATGAACCGCCGCGGCACCGGAAGCGAGATTCGCGCCCTGTTCCGCACGCTGCGCGAGCGTATCCCCGGGCTGGTGCTGCGCACGAGTCTGATCGCCGGCCTGCCCGGCGAGGGCGAGGCGGAGTTTGAAGAGCTTTGTGAATTCTTAAAAGAAGCGCGCATCGAGCGCGTCGGGGTTTTCCCGTTTTCTCCCGAGGAGGGCACACCCGCCGCGAAGATGGAGCATGTGGACGCAGAAGAAGCGCAGCGGCGCGCCGATCTGATCCTGCAGCTGCAGGCGGAGATCATGGACGCGTTCTGCGAGAGCTTTGTGGGTAAAACCATCCGCGTACTGTGTCTGGATTATGATGAGGAGAGCGAGCTGCTCGTCGGCCGGAGCTGGGCCGATTCGCCCGATATCGACGGGTTGGTGTTCTTCGAGGGCGGCTGTACGCCGGGCGAGATGGCCGACGTGCTGATCAACGAGACAGACGACGGTTATCTCTATGGGACGCAGATCGGAGGCGCGGCATGCTGAAAACAACCGCCAATAAGATCACGCTGCTGCGCATCGTGCTGATCCCCGTCTTTTTGCTGCTGTGCTATACGGGGCATACGAACTGGGCATTTGTGGTTTACATAATTGCTTGTCTCTCCGACTTTGCGGACGGCTATATCGCCCGTCATTATCACCAGATCACCGACTGGGGCAAATTCATGGACCCGCTGGCAGATAAGATGCTCGTGCTCTCGGCGATGTGCTTTTTCGTCGAATGTCACACGATGCCCGGCTGGGTCGTCGCCGTGGTGCTGTTCCGCGAGTTTGCGGTCTCCGGGCTGCGGCTCGTCGCCGTGGAACAGGGCCGCGTGATCGCGGCTGCCTGGTCCGGCAAGATCAAGACGGCCAGCACGATGGTCGCGCTGGGGCTGATGCTGCTGTTCGGCGGCTACCGCGTAGTTAACATAATCTGTTGGGTCGTCATTCTGGTCACGACCGTCTGGTCCGGCATTGAATACTTTATGAAAAACCTCGACGTTTTCCGGAACGCCGATTAATACTGGATTTCATTAAAAAGCAGACTTTGGCTGCTTTTTATAGCACCCTCAGGTGCGTTGAAATCCGTATTGGACGCGCCGATGTGCTTCTGCACAGCGGCTTCCATAAAAAGCCCGCTTTTTATGGAAAATAAGTATAAGGAGCGAAACTATGTATCTGTATAATTCTGCAAGCCGCAAGCGGGAGCTCTTTGTTCCCAACCATCCCGACATCGTCAAGATGTATACCTGCGGACCGACGGTGTATCACTTTGCGCACATCGGCAATCTGCGTTCCTATATCATGGAGGATATCCTCGACCGGTATCTGCGCTATGCGGGCTATAACCTCAAGCGCGTGATGAACATCACGGACGTTGGGCACCTGACCTCCGACGCCGACGAGGGCGAGGACAAGATGCTCAAGGGCGCCAAGCGCGAGCACAAGACTGTCATGGAGATCGCCAAATTCTATACCGACGCGTTCTTCTCCGACTGCGCCAAGCTGAACATCCGCACGCCGGACGTGGTCGAGCCCGCGACGAACTGCATCGACGAGTATATCAAGATCATCTCCAGGCTCATGGACACCGGCTATGCCTATTTTGCCGGCGGCAATGTGTATTTCGACACCTCCAAGCTCGAGCGCTATTTCGTTTTCAACGACTTCAACGCCGAGGATCTGGACGTCGGCGTGCGCGAGGGCGTGGATGAGGACACCAACAAGCGCAACCGCAACGACTTTGTGCTGTGGTTCACCAAGTCCAAGTTTGAAGATCAGGCGCTCAAGTGGGATTCCCCCTGGGGCGTGGGCTATCCCGGCTGGCACATCGAGTGCAGCGGCATCTCGATGAAGCACCTGGGTGAGGATCTCGACATCCACTGCGGCGGCATCGACAACGCCTTCCCGCACCACACCAACGAGATCGCGCAGAGTGAGTCCTATCTCGGCCACAAGTGGTGCAACTACTGGATGCATGTGCTGCATCTGAACACCTCCGACGGTAAGATGTCCAAATCCAAGGGCGAGTTCCTCACGGTGTCGCTGCTTGAGCAGAAGGGCTATGATCCCCTCGCCTACCGCTTCTTCTGCCTGCAGAGCCATTACCGCAAGGCGCTTGTCTTCTCGTGGGAGAATCTTGACAACGCGCAGCTCGCCTACAACAAGCTGATCGCGCGCATCGCCGCGCTCAAGCCCGGTGACGGGGAGGTTGACGAGAGCGCGTATCAGGCCCTGCGCGAAAAATTCTGCGCGGCGCTGGACAACGACGTGAACACCTCGCTCGCCGTCACGGCGCTCTATGATGTGCTCAAGGCCAAGACAAATGACGCGACGAAGCTCTTTGCGATCGCGGACTTTGACAAGGTGCTGAGTCTGAGTCTGATCGAGAAGGCCGACCGTAAGCGCGAGGAGCTGAAGAAGGAAGCCGCCGTCGCGGGCGAGTTCACGATCCTCTCCGAGAGCGGCGAGGCCGACGCCGAGGTCGAGGCGAAGATCCGCGCCCGCCAGGACGCGAAGAAGCAGAAGAATTTCGCCGAGGCTGACCGCATCCGCGACGAGCTGAAGGCCGCCGGGATCGAGCTCACCGACATCCCCCACGGCGCGAAATGGAAGCGGATCTGATCGATCGCGATAACAAAAAGCAGGCAGTTTTGAAAGCTGCCTGCTTTTTCATGGCTTTTTTTATTTTCCGAAAAGCGCCTTGACCTGGGAGAAAAAGTCGGAAGCCGAAGAGAAGAATTGCGAGAGCTTTTCATAAAAGCCCACCGCTTTGTCCTTGGCCTCGCCGATTTTTTTGATCGTCTCCTGTGCTTCCACGACGCGTTCTTTAAGCGAGTCGGCGTCCAGCCCCTCCAGCGAACGGCAGAGGTCGATCAGCTGCTGGATCTGGCGGTCGGAGAGCGTGACGTTGTATTCCCCGGCGATCCGGACGATCTCCTGACGGATCTCCTCGTCGCTCATCTTCACGGTCTCGCCGAGCACTTCCTTCAGCCCGGTGACGATTTCGGTGGCGTCAAGGTTGCCGATCTCCTCGGCAAGCTCGCCGGTGATGGTCAGCTCCTGTGTGCCGACGGCCTTGGCCGTCTCGTCGAGCGTGTCGCCCGTGATGTGCTCATAGGCCTTGTAGATGCCGGTCAGCGCGGCGGTGCCGCTGACCTCGAACGGAGCGGCGACGATGATCTTTGCGTCTCGCACGCCCGCGGTGGCGAGCGCGTTTTTATACATCTCGGAGGTGCACCAGGTGACGTTGTAGGTCTCGACCGAAAGTCCCTTTCCCTCTTCCAGCAGCTCGACATAGACGCAGGAGATCGCATATTTGCCGATCACCTTGTCGTCGACAAAGCCCTTGAGATAGGAGCGCTCCTCGGCGTTCGTGACGGTGAGCTCGTCCACACTGCCGCGCTCGACGCCAAAGAGGCGGTAGACCGTTGCGATCTGCTCCTCCGTCAGATCCGCGCCAAGCACGACGCGGCTGTCGCCGTCAGCCCAGACGGCAGAAGAGGCGGAGACAAGCAGTACCGCCGCAAGGAGCAGCGAGAAAAGCCGTTTCCAATGTCTGTTCAAAAAAATTCCTCCCTTCCGGAGATCTTGCAAAACGTATTTTATGCGGGGGAAGTTTGATTTCCCCCGCATAATGCTATCATATTCGGTCATAAAATGAAAGAAAAAACGCCAAAGCTTAAGAGAAATTCAGCAAATCGTTTACGCTTTCTTCATAAAGTATCTTATGTAAACTATTTTATGTTTACCGTTTTATGTTAATTGTCTTATGTAAATCTTCTGGCGTAGCCGCAGCGGCGGCAGAGCTCCTCTACAGCCTTTCTCTGCGAAAAGCCGTTATAAATCCGGCGCGCTTTTTCGGTTGACATAATTTCTTTCAAGCTCTGTGAAAACAGGTTCCCGAGCGGCACATCGCCGTTGTGGTCGAGACAGCAGGGCACGACCGTGCCGTCGCAGAGCACGCCAATCTGGTCGCGCAGACCGTAGCAGAAGCAACTCTCTCCCCTGTCGGCCGCGGCGGGGTCCGGCCAGTCGAAACGGTCGTCCTCCGCGAGATAGACCCGCTCGGCCAGCTTGACGCTGCGCGCGTTCGTCTCCCACGGCTGCGGGAACCGGCATGCAAGGAGCGAGAGGATCTCGCCGTTGAGGCTTTCAAGCCCGCCGTGATTCCACAGCCGCAGCTCGCAGATCTTTCCCGCCTCCCCGGCTCTGGAGGCAAAGGCGGCGCATTGGTTTACATAATCATTAAGCTCCCCTCCCCGGTTGGCCTCGAAGGACTGGAGCGAGAGATTGATCTTGTACAGCGCGGGGGCGGACAAAAGGATCTCGCCCTTTTCGCCGAGCAGCGTTCCGTTCGTCGTCAGGATGACGCGAAAGCCCTTCTCCCCCGCGATTGCCAGAAAGCGGGCAAGCGACGGGTGCAGCAGCGGCTCGCCCATCAGGTGAAAATAAAGATACTGCGTCTCGCCGCGCAGCGCGTCCGTCAGACGGTCAAACTCCTCCTCCGTGAGGAAGTGCGGCGTCCGTGTCGTGCCGGGACAGAAGGCGCAGGCGAGATTGCAGACATTGGTGATCTCCAGATAAACGCGTTTGAGCATGTTGTATCCCTTATTCAAGAGTCAGACAGGGGCGTGAAATCACGCCCCTGTACTTTGTTATGAAAGATCGGTGATCTGGCGCATGCGCTCCGGCTCGATCTTGACAACGCGCCTGTCATAGGTCACGAGACCGTTGATCTCGTCCTCGACGTCGCTGAGCTGGGTATAGACCGCGGCGGCAAGCCCCTTTTCCTTTGCCGGACGGATCTGGCGGGAGAAGAGCTTTTCAAGCGCGGCAGAGAGCGCGTCGACCGAATCATAGAGCTTATAGCCAAAGGTCTTTTTGCCGAAGAGGTGACCCTCCTCGGCGCGGGCATAGCCGCCGAACTCGCTGAGCACGACCGCGCGTCCCTTTTTGTCCGGGCGGAAGCGATAGGGGCGGAAATAGACGTGCACGCTCTTGACATCGCCGCAGCCCTGGTCGTGCCAGCCGGAGGCGTGGTCGATCGTGCGGGTGTTGTCGATAAAGCGCACCGCGTCGGTCATTTGCTTCGCGTCAAACTGGCCCCAGCCCTCGTTGAAGATGACCCACATGGCAATACAGGGGCAGTTGTAGAGGTGGTTGACCATGTCGCAGAGCTCATCGGCAAATTCCCTTCTGCCCAGCTCATCGGCACGGCCGAAGCGGGCGTAGCGGCTGTCGGAGAGGTGATGGCCGGTAAAGAGGGGCGCCGTGACCACGGCGGGCGAATAGCTCCCGCCGCCGCAGGGCATATCCTGCCACACGAGCATGCCCAGCCTGTCGCAGTGGTAATACCACCGCAGCGGCTCGACCTTGATGTGCTTGCGCAGCATGTTGAAGCCGCTCTCCTTGGCAAGCAGGATGTCCCGGCAGAGCGCCTCGTCCGTCGGCGCGGTGTACAGTCCGTCCGGCCAGTAGCCCTGGTCGAGCAGCCCCTTGTGGAAATACGGCTTGTTGTTGAGGAAGAGGCGCGGCACGCCCGCCTCGTCGGCTTCGACCGAGAATTTGCGCATGGCGAAATAGCTCTCGACCCGGTCCTCACCGCACTCGACGCTAAAGGGATAGAGCTTGGGATGTTCGGGGCTCCAGGCCTCGAAGTCCGGCACGGGGATCAGGGCGGGAAGCTCATAGCGCTCGCCGCCGAAGACGGCAAAGGCGCTCTCGCTGCCGACGACGTCCGCCGTGACGTCCACCTCGGCGTCGTCAAAGTGCGGCGTGATGCGAAGGGCGCGCACATAGCTCTTCGGCACGCTTTCGATCCACACGCTCTGCCAGATGCCGCTCTGCGGCGTGTACCAGATGCCGCCGCGCTTCGTCTTCTGCTTGCCGCGGGTGTGGAAGCTCTCATCGGTGTCGTCCGTCACACGTACGATGACGGTAAACTCCCCTTCGCCGAGGGTTTTGGTGATCTCCGCGTCAAAGGGCAGATAGCCGCCGACGTGCGAGACGACGTGGATGCCGTTCACCCAGACGTCCGCGGTCTGATCCACGGCGCCGAAGTGCAGGATCACACGCCGGCCGGCAAAGCTCTCGGGCAGCGTGAGCGTGCGGCGATACCAGAGGTACTGTCCGCTCTCAAGCGTCTTCTGCACGCCGGAGAGCGGCGCTTCCGGCGAAAAGGGCACGGTGATATAACCGTCGAATGTTTCCGGGACGGTCCTGTCCGCCGTGATGGCGTATTCCCACAGGCCGTTGAGGCTCATCCAGCTTTCGCGGACGAGCTGCGGGCGCGGGTATTCCGGCAGCGGGTTTGTCGCGCTGACCGTGCTTGTCCATTCTGTGTTCATCCGCCCACCTCCGTAAAAATTGCTGTGCGTCCGATCAGAACAGGCCGGGGAAGCCTCCCATGCCGCCCTGCAGCTTGGCCATCGACTTGCTCGTCGCGTCGTCGGCCGCCTTGAGCGCGCCGTTGACCGCCGCGAGGACCAGATCCTGCAGCATTTCGACATCCTCGGGATCGACGACCTCGGGGTCGATGGTGATGCTTTCAAACTCTCTCGTGCCGGAGACGACGGCCTTGACCGCGCCGCCGCCGGAGGTGAATTCAAATTTGGAAGATTCCAGCTCCTGCTGCATTTTCAGGAAATCCTGCTGCATCTTCTGCGCCTGCTTCATCATATTGGCCTGGCTGCCGCCGAAGCCGCCGCGAAAACCGCCTTTTGCCATGGTTGTATTCCTCCTGATTGGTTGTATTATGATTGTCCGATCACATGTGTCTCGGGAAATTTTTTCAGCTCGTCAAGACTTCTCGTCTCCCGCTTTGCGGGGTCGAGCACCTTGAGGATCGTGTTCACGCTTCGCCCCGTTATCTCTGCGGCGCAGTCGGAAAAGCGCTGCAGAATCTCGGCACGGTTAAAGCGGTTATAGACAAAGCCGCCCTCGGCCTCGAGCGTCAGCACGTTGCCGCGCAGCTCTCCGCGCAGCTTGGTCTCATCGCCGGGATAGATGCGCATGTCCGCCGGGAGGCGTGCGCCGATCTTCCGGCACAGCTCGCTCCAAAAGGCCGGGCTCTCCGCCGCCGCGGGAGGCGCGGTGCTGACCGGCTCCTTCACTGACTGCGGCTCGGGCTTTTTCTCCGACAGCGCCGCGCGTTTGGGAAGCGCGTCCTCGGGCTGCGGCTCGGCAAACTGAGCCGGGTCGAGCTCGTCCGCCTCGTCCTCCCACGGAGCGCACGGCGGCGCCGCAGGGGCAGGAGGCTCCTCGTTCCAGGGGAGGTCGTCCTCCTCCGGCAGCGGCGGGCGCTCCTCCTCGGGCTCTTCAAATGGTTCTTCGTCCGCTTCACGGGGCGCGGGCGCCGGGCTCCCGCCGCGCGGAATGAAGGAGATCGCGCCGGAGGCAAGCTCCTCCTCGATGCGGGAAAGGCGCGCGTTGAAGTCCGGCATATCCTGCTTGAGCAGGCTCGAGCACAGCGTAACAAGACACAGTTCCGCCGTTGTGCGCGGGCTGCGGGCCGATCTTGCCGCGATGAGCGCATCCTGCAGCGTTCCCATGCCCGCCGTCAGCTCTTCGCTCGTCAGACGCGAGGCATAGCGCCGCAGCAGCGCGATCTCGTGGCCGCCGGAGATGAGCTCCGCGCCGCCCTTGGGCGCCACGCGCAGCATCAGCACGTCTCGCATCAGCGTGAACAGCTCGCCCAGCGTGCCGATCGGGTCCTTGCCGTCCATCCACATTTTTGAGAAGGATTTGAGCGCGGATTCGGTGTCGTGGTCGATGACGCGGTCGAAGAGCTCCTCGATCCGCCGCTTTCCGGCCAGTCCCATCGTCGTGTACACGGCGTCGACGTCGATCTTATCATGGGCCGAGCACTGGTCAAGCAGGCTCAGCGCGTCGCGCACACCGCCCTCGGCGAGGCGCGCGATCAGTTCGGCCGCCTCATGGGTGATGGCAAAATGTTCGGCGTTCGCCACATGCTCGACATAGGCGGCGAGCTCCGCCGTGTCGATGCGGCGGAAGCTGTGGCGCTGGCAGCGCGAGAGAATCGTCGCGGGGACCTTTTGCAGCTCGGTCGTCGCGAGGATAAAGATCAGATGCTCCGGCGGCTCCTCGATGATCTTCAAAAGCGCGTTGAAGGCCGAGGCTGACAGCATGTGCACCTCGTCGATGATGTACACGC
>DJYJ01000012.1 GCA_002450075.1 Clostridiales bacterium UBA6981 | reverse complement strand
GTGCGCTCGCCGGGCGCACTACGACAAGACCGCCGGAAGCGCTTTTGACTTCCGGCGGTCTTTTTCGGTCTGTTTGATTTTTACTCGGTGAAATGCACGTGGTTGTTGATGTGATCCTCACAGAAGCAGTGATATCCCGCACAGCGTGAGCAGTAGCGGAACTGGAGATTGGGATACTCCGTATCCGTCCGTCCGCAGACCGCACACTTGTGATGATAAAGCTGGTCGCGCTGCTCGCGGCGGATGCGCGCCGATTCCCGGCGGAAGTTGACGGTCTGGGCGCTGGCCTTTCTCGGCAGCCGGCTGAGCAGCTCGCCCCCGCAGAAAAGCAGGAAGCCCAGAAACGCCACGATCGGCAGCGTGTTGAACGGGAAGGGGTTTGTAAAGATCTCATAGAGGAAAAAGGCCGCGTCGATATAGGCGAGATACTTCATCCTCACCGGGATGATCATCATGAACAGCACCTGCGTGTCCGGGAAATAAACGGCAAAGGCGAAGAACATCGCAAAATAAATATAGGTCGGCGTCAGTGAGATCGAATAGCCCAGCACATGCAGCGCGAAGCCGTAGAGGATCGTGATGACCATGTTGACCAGCACATAGAGCGTGAACTTTCCGCTCCCCCAGTACTGCTCGAGCGTGCTGCCGATCCAGTAATAAAAATAGATCGAGATAAAGCCGAGCCAGGACGTCCCGGCCGGGATGAACATAAAGCTGATAAGCCGCCAGACCTGTCCGTGCAGGACCGCTGCCGCGCTGAAGGGCAGATAGGCATAGAGCACGCTGTTTACAAGTCCGATCACCCAGGTGACGCCGCTCGCGATCGCGAGATAGCGCGCAAGACCGGGGATGCCGAAGTTGGGGTGGCGATAGCAGAATTTGTCGATGAAGCGCATGGGGTCTTTCATCGTGACCCTCCTTTTTTATAATACCGATTTGATAATACCCTTTTGCTTCCGCAAAGTCTATGTATTTTTTGTAAAAAAGGCAAATTAGTCTTTGCGTTTGGCATCTGTTGTGGTATAGTGTAATTTGACAATCTATATGTGGAGTCCGATATGGCTGAAATAGAAGAACGCGAATTGAAAAACGAAATGATCGAGGGACGCAACGCTGTCATCGAAGCGCTGCGCGCCGGGAGGGCGATCGACAAGATCTTCCTCGCCAAGGGCGACGTGGACAAAACGCTCGGGCACATCGCCTCAAAGGCGCGCGCCGCGGGTGTCGTCGTTGTCGAGTGCGACCGGCGCAAGCTCGATTTTATGAGCGCGACGCATGCCCATCAGGGCGTGATCGCGCTTTGCGCCGTGCGGGAATACTGCACGGTGGACGACATCCTCGCCCTTGCAGCCGAACGGGAGGAAAAGCCCTTCGTGATCGTCTGCGACGAGATCAGCGACCCGCACAACCTCGGCGCGATCATCCGCAGCGCGGAGTGCGCCGGCGCACACGGCGTCGTGATCCCCAAGCGCCGCAGCGCGGGGCTGACCGCGATCGTCGACAAGGCCTCGGCGGGCGCGGCGGAGCATATGCTGATCGCCCGCGTGCCGAACCTTCCCGCCGCACTCGACACGCTCAAGAGCCGCGGGCTTTGGGTCTACGGTACGGCGGCGGACGGGCAGAGCGGGCTCTGGGACACCGACTTCACCGGTCCGATGGCGCTGGTCATCGGCTCGGAGGGGGACGGGATGGGCCGCCTGGTGCGGGAGAGCTGCGATTTTACCGTCAGCCTTCCGATGAAGGGAAAGGTCAGCTCGCTCAACGCCTCGGCCGCGGCGGGCATCGTGATGTACGAGGTGCTGCGCCAGCGCCTCGGCGGCAAACGCTAAAGAGAATAGAGACAGATACGCGCCTGGGAAAGAAAACGGAAACGAAACAGGGATCGTGCGGCAATGGATTACTTGGGACAGGATTTTGGGCTGACAAGTGAATACGACAGCATGTCCGTGGATGCGATCGTGGCGGAGTTCAGGGCTCAGCAGGCCTCTGACGCCGCGCAGAGCTCTTCGTCCTCCGGATCTGCGGCCACGAGAAGGTCCTCCCAGGAAAAGAAAGCAAAAGGGGGCCATCTTTCCATGCCTTCAAAGCACCGCAACAAGCGGGATAAGCAGCGTCCGAAGACCCGCCGCGAAGAAGCGGCGCCACAGGACGATTTGGAATACATCGAAAACGAGATCCGCTCTGCCGCGATCGGCACTACGGCCGGGACCGAGGAGTCTGTCGGCCGTTTCGGCGCGTCGCCCGCTCCCGTGCCGGAGCCGGTCGCTTCCCCGGTCGGGGAGGAGCCGCCGCGCGCGGTGACGGAACAGCCGCGGGAGGATAAGCCCTCCCCTCTTCCCACCGTGCCGGTTGCCGCGCCGGTCGCTCCGTCCGCTCCCGCGGGCAGGCACGCCGCGCCGGAAACCATACGGGAAACTTCCTTTGAAAAAAGCACGCCGCATGCCAAGCCGACGGACGCCGAGATCAGGGAATTCCTCGACGCCTTCAAGCGCGGCGACTTTCTGGATCTGACCGAGCACGAGCTGACCAATCCCCCCATTGAGCCGGACGAGCGCTTTTACATGGGCGGCGAGAAGGAAAGCCGTATTCAGTATGACGGCGTCGACGTGGATATGAGCGCCGACGAGAATTATAACGCGCCCCAGGCGCCGGACTATCTCTCCAGCTATGTTCGCGAAGAGGCCGGCGATAAGGACGAGGAGCTCCCCGACATGCCGGCAAGCCCGCTCGCCGGGCTGTCCTCCAAAGTCTCCGGCATCCTCCGCCGCAATCGCGGTCCGAGGACCACTCCCTCCCGCGAACGGGTCTACGAGGGGCGGCACAACGCCGTTGCCGTCGAAGAAGAGCCGGAGGAGCAGAAGCTCACGCCCGAACAGGACGAGATGCGTTTCGAGTCCTCCTTTTCCGATTTTGAGGAGGGCGACTACGCCGTCAAGCGCGAATATGAAGCTGCTCCGCCCAACTACGACGACCTCTATGAGGAGGCCGCTAATCCCGGCAGCTTCAAGGAATATCTCTTTTCCCGTCTTACCGCCCTCTTGTACCGGATGCGCGGCAGCAGCAGAGCCGGCGCCCGCACGATGGAGGACGACGACGAGGATCTCGGCCGCGAAGTCAGCTGTGCCAAGGCCTCGAAGTATTACGGCAGCCATATCCGCTCGATGCGGCTGCGTCTGCGGATCAGCGGGATTTTGCTCTTTATCATGGCCTGGATCTCGCTCGGGCTCCCCGTGCCCGGCATGCTCAAGACGACGGCTGTTTCGAATGCGGTCGTCCTCGGGCTCCAGCTCGGGATCATGCTTCTCTGCCTCGACGTTCTCACCGACGGCGTCATGAACGCCGTGCGCGGCAAGTTCGGCGCCGACAGTATGGCCGTCGCCGCCTGCCTCGTCACCTCGCTCGACGCGATCCTGGTGGCGAAGGCCGACGTGGGAACGCCGCATCTGGCGCTGTGTCTGATTTCTTCTCTCGCCCTCGCCGGCGAGATGTTCGCCGCCGTGCTGCACGCCCGCGCCATGCGCAAGTCGCTGCGCGTCCCGGCGATCGGCAAGCGCTGCTTCGCCGTCACCGGCGAGACCGACCCCCGTACGGGCGACGTGACTATCTTAAAGTCCGTGCGTCCAGCGCTCGGCTTTGTCCGCCGCAGTGAGCAGTCCTCCCCCGACGAGGATCTTTTCCGCAAGATCTCCTTCCCGCTCCTCATCCTCTCCTTTGCGCTTGCGCTGCTCATCGCCCTTTTGAAGAAGGACGTCTCGGATATCTTCTACATATTCTCGATCACCTTCTGCCCCGCCGTCCCCTTTGCGGCGATGTGCTGCTATTCCCTGCCGTTTTTCCTCGGCTCGATGCGCATCTTCTCTTCCGGAGCGGCGATCGCCGGCTGGTCCGGCATGAGCGACATCGGCGTGAGCCGCAACCTCATCGTCACCGACCGCGACCTGTTCCCGGACGGGACTGTTGAGATCGGCACGATCCGCATCTTCGCCGACGAGGATCCCACGCGCATCATCTCCTATGCCGGCAGCATGATGGCCGCCGCGGGCAGCTGCTCGGCCATGCCGTTCGGTGAGCTGATGGAGCGCAACGGCTGCCGCACGCGGAACATCGAAAACTTCGAATATCTCCCCGGCGGCGGCATGAAGGGCATCATCGACAGCCGCGTGATCCTCTGCGGCAGCACGGATCTGATGCGTCTGATGAACGTGCGCATCCCCTTCCGTCTTGTCGACAAGACCTCGGTGCTGCTCTCCGTGGACGGTATCCTCTGCGGGATCTTCAACATGAAATACACCGCCAAGCCTCAGGTGCGCGAGGCGCTGATCGATCTCATGCGCTCCAACCGCCACCCGGTCTTTGCGATCCGCGACTTCAACGTCACGCCCGAGATGCTGCACGTCGCCTTTGACGTGGCTACCGACGGCTACGACTTTCCGCCGTATGTCGAGCGCTTCGGCATCTCCTCGGCCGAGCCGGGCGAGGACAGCCAGATCGCCGCGATCATCTGCCGCGAGGGGCTCGGTCCCCTTGTCCACACGGCCGACACCGCGCGCAGCATGTACACCGCGACGCGCATCAACACCTATCTCACCGCCTTCAGCGCTTTTCTTGGCGTCATCGTCGCCGCGGTGCGCCTGCTCGGCGCGGGCAGCCTTTCGATCGGTTTTCTCTTCGCCTTCATGCTCTTCTTCGCGCTGCTGACGGCAGCCGTCAGCTTCTTCAACCGTGGATAAGAAATGAGGCAATTTTCCTGTTGCCAAAGGCAAAGGGATAGTGTATAATTGATTAGAAATGCTGAATTACTTTGTACCAGTATTCTTTTCACATAACTGACAGAGAGGAATTCATCACATGGAAACTAAAAACATCCGCAATATCTGCCTGATCGGCCACGGCAACTCCGGCAAGACCAGCCTGGCGGAGAGCATGCTCTACGTCACCGGCGCGATCGACCGTATGGGTAAGGTCAGCGACGGCAACACCGTCTGCGACTATGACCCCGAAGAGATCGCCCGCCAGATCACCATCTCCACCGCCGTTGCTCCCGTCAGCTTTGCCGGCTGCAAGATCAACGTGCTCGACTGCCCCGGCTACTTCGACTTTGTCGGCGACGTGCTGTGCGCGCTTCGTGCTGTTGAGGCCGGTGTGATCGTTCTTTCGGCCAAGGACACGGCCGAATCGGTCGCTGTCGGCGCCCAGCGCAGCTGGAAATATCTCAAGAAGGCCGAGCTGCCCGTCATGTTCTGCGTCTCCAAGTGCAACGAAGAGCACGGCGATTACTTCAAGGCTCTCGAGACCCTCAAGGGCAAGTACGGCAGCATCGTCTGCCCCGTTACGATCCCCACCTCCGACGGCAAGGGCGTGATCGATCTCGTACACAACGTCGCCTACATGACGAACGGCGCCAAGGTCGAAAAGGCCGCCGTCCCCGCCGCTGATGCCGGCCACGTGGAGGATCTGCGTGCCGAGCTGATGGAAGCCGCCGCCGGCGCCACCGAAGAGCTGATGGAAAAGTTCTTCGAGACGATGGAGCTCGAAGAGGCCGACATCATCGAAGGTCTCAAGGTCGGCGTGAAGGAGCGCGCCGTCGTTCCCGTGTTCGCCACCGACGCCATGACCAACGTCGGCACCGTCGCGATGCTCCAGGGCATTGCCGACTACTGCCCCGCCCCCGAAGAGAAGGCCGGCCCCGCGCTCGGCTTCGTCTTCAAGACGATCTCCGACAAATTCGGCAAGTACAGCTTCATCAAGGTCCTCGCCGGCTCCGTCAACGCGGGCATGAGCCTGCGCAACTGCCGCGCCGCGAGCACCGATAAGCTCGGCCGTATGTACACCATGTGCGGCAAGAAGTCCGCGGAAGTCACCGACGCCTGCTGCGGCGACATCGTCGCCATCGGCAAGATGGATTGGAAGACCGGCGACGTCGTCGTCGACTCCAAGGAAGACGTCGAGCTGCCCGCGATCGAGCTGCCCGATCCGATGTACTCCATGGCCATCGCCCCCAAGACCAAGGGCCAGGACGACAAGGTCGCGGCCGGTCTTGCCAAGCTGGGCGAAGAGGACATCTCTTTCACGCTCGTCAACAACGCCGAGACCCACCAGATGGTCATCTCCGGCGAGGGCGACATCCAGATCGGCGTCCTCTGCTCCAAGCTCAAGAACCTCTACAACGTTGAGACCGAGCTTCTGCCCGCCCGCGTTGCTTACCGTGAAAAGATCAAGTCCAAGGTCGAGGCCCACGGCCGCCACAAGAAGCAGTCGGGCGGCAGCGGCCAGTTCGGCGACGTGTGGATCCGCTTCGAGCCCCAGGAGGAGCAGGACGACATGATCTTCGCCGAGGAAGTCTTCGGCGGCTCCGTCCCGAAAAACTTCTTCCCGTCCGTTGAAAAGGGTCTGCGCAACGCCGTCCAGAAGGGCGTTCTCGCCGGTTACCCGCTCGTCGGTCTCAAGGCTACACTGTACGACGGCTCTTATCACCCCGTCGACTCCAACGATATGGCGTTCCAGACCGCGGCCCGTCTTGCCTACCAGGATGGTATCCCCAAAGCCCGTCCCACGATCCTCGAGCCGATCGGCCAGCTCTTTGTCACGATCCCCGACGAGTATCAGGGCGCGATCATCGGCGACATCAACTCCAAGCGCCGCGGCACGATGATGGGCTCCATGCCCGCCGAGGACGGCATGACCACGATCGAGGCCGAGGTCCCGATGGCTGAAATGAGCACCTACACGATCGATCTCCGCTCCATGACCCAGGGCGCCGGCTCCTTCACCTGCAAGTTCGTCCGTTATGAAGAGGCCCCCGGCAACGTCCAGCAGAAGGTCATCGAAGAAGCCAAGGCTCTCGCCGAGGCTGAGTAATCTGCACCTGCACTTTGAAAGCTGAAAACAGCGGGGTCTTCCGGCCCCGCTGTTTTTGTAAAAGTCGAGCGCAACTCTTCTTGAAAGAGAGGGAAAGACGATGTTTGACAGGCTATCTGGGTTGAAAAACATTTTCTGGGCAGTCGGGATCGTGCTCTGTCTCGTTCTGCTCTTCGTCGGTTTTGTTTTCTCTGCGGTCACGCCCTATCACGGTGAAGCGGATCCCCGCACGCCGAATCTCAACGCGATCAAAGAGGAAAAAGGCACCGTCGATGTTTCCTCGCTGACCTTTGTCGAGCCGGACGGCGAGCTGCACGAGCTGCGCCAGACCACGGACGCCGGCGAGGATTATATCCGCTCCGCCGTTTTTCTGACCGACAGCATCATGATCGCCATGCGCGATCAGACGCTCACGGGCGGCGACGTATGGAGCAGCGAGTCCGGCAGCCTGCCGATGGGCAATATCGCCACGTGGAACATCCTGTACAGCGACGGCTCGAAGATCTCCCCCGTCGACGCCTGTATGGTCACCAAGCCTCCCGTCCTCTTCCTCTGCATCGGAAGCGACGGTCTGGCCAGGGTGGAAAAGGCCGACTTCATCTCCGGCTACGAATCGCTGATCCGCGCCATTCTTGTCGCAAGCCCCGAGACGACGGTCGTCTGCTGCTCGATCCCGCCGGTGACGGAAAACTATTCCGCGGTTGACGATCTGACCAGCGACCTCACCAATGAGGGCTCCGAGTGGATCCGCGAGGCCTGCCGCGAGATCGGCGTCTACTTTGTCGACGTTGCCCAGGCGGTACGCAGCGGTGCCTCGCTCGACCCGAAATACGCTGCGGCAAACGGCAAATCGCTCAACGCCGCCGGCATTCAGGCCGTGCTCGGCTATCTGCGCACCCACGCGATCGACAATTAAACATTTTCTTAAACTAAACTCCGGGTCAAAAGCTTTGTTAGTTGTGCTTTTGACCCGGAGTTTAGTTCTTATCAAATCGGTTGAATTATTGTTAATAGTAAGTACTCTAGCTAGTCCCCTCCCGCAATGGGAGATTATTTACTAGTTAGTGTATCGAATAAGTTCAACTGTTCTCCTTCTGCTCTTTTCATTTTCGTGTTTTCATTCAAAGGATAATTTGTTAATAACGCTTCAACAACTGGGTTTCTGTTTTTTTCTTTTGCTCCTACGTGATAAAAATGTTCCTTTGTTGTCACTTCGCAATCTTGCCACACGGAAGAAATGTACTCATTCTTTCTAAAATCATTATGGTGCCATGTTGAAAGCATAAACTTTGCGTTGCTTTCGACCAAAGCCTGATGCAGTGCGATTTCTTCGCTTTCATCCCAGCTATCATAATAATCTACATGGCGACCGATATAGGGCGGATCACAATAGATAAAATCATTCTCCCTCGCCATACCAATTGTTTCTTCAAACGGCTGGCAGATGAACTCCCAGGAATGACTTTTCAGCAGAAAAGAGACGTGTGAGATTTGATTAACTATTTTCGTTATATATCCTTTTGAAAATCTCTCAGGTTTGTGACCGTAAGGAACATTAAAAACATATTCCTTGTTGAACCTCATCATTCCGTTGAAACACGAACGGTTGAGGAATAAAAAGTCCAGGGGGGCATGTTCTTTGTTAAAGCGCTCTCTTACAAAATAGTAATGCTGCTCGTCCATTTGCGCCAAGAGTTTTCCTTCTTTTTCCAAATAAGAACGGACGATTTCGGGCGTAATAATTCCTAATTTAATTTGATTATAAAACTCAATAATATATGGATTAATATCTGCAAAAATGGCTTTTTCTGGTTCGATATTAAAACCTACCACTCCGGATCCCATAAACGGTTCAATCCAAATTGCGCCATTTTCCATCACAACATGCTGTCGAATAAGAGGAACAAGTTTTGTTTTTATTCCTTGGTTTTTTAAAGGAGGAACATACACTTTGTCTATCATTTGATTTTCCTCTTTTCTGCCTTTGGATTATTCAGGCAGGCGGGAAGGCCACGGTAACGTAAATACTCATCAAAAGAAGACAGTTTTTTTCTTTTCTCATCGGCAATAATCTCTATTTTCCCAAAATTAATCCAATAATCGTTGAATATATCTTCCCCTGCTTTAATAAAAACTCCATTACCATTCAAAAGATCATCAATTTTTTGAATACTGCCAATATTTGCAGTGTTCCCGCTCCCGCTCTTGTCGCTAGCAATTTTCCACTTTTCCTCCGCAAAAAACAAAAAGTTTTTTATAGCAGTGGGGATACTCTCAACTTCATCAATTGAATAGGTGTGTGTTTCTTCATTTTTATCAACTGTCACTCTGGAGTAAATAATACCCAAGCAAAAATGTCCGCTATACTCTCCGTACGGATGTTGTATGTTTTTTGAACTCGTTCGATCACAAAAATATTCCCCGTGTGAACCAAGTGTGAATCCGTTGCAAAAGCCGGGGTAATCTTCATCCCTGTATGTTGTTTTGAGATCAACTGCAAATTTAATGCTGGGTTTTTCTTTTAAAATGAAAGTCATATCCGGATACCAGTTCTGAAATGAAGCTAGCTCAATATCATATCCATTGTCCTCTGCAAAAGAGAGAAAGTGGGGAAATAAATGCAGTTCCAAAACTTTTGAGATTAATTTTGTATCTGAGGAAATGGAGTAAATATTCTTAAATATATCAATAAACCCTCTAATGGTCCACTCATTGTCTTTTGCAACATAGCTTTCCAATTTTTTTGCAAAGCTTTTTAGCTGTTTTGAAAATCTGTTCTTTTCCATTTCGTTTTTCATAACTTTCTCTCTTCCTTTTTTAACAATTCGTTCTTCATTTTCAATTGAATATTATCACATTTTTTCTCCGGCTTCAATATTCTGTCCTCGACTTATACGAAAGAGTTTAATAGCAAAGAATCAAAAGCAAACCGTTGACGATATGATATTAATATGATATTATTTTAATATCATTGAATTAGGAGGGATTTCCCAATGGAAGAAAAAATTCTCAACACCAAGAAAAACGGTATGCCTGTGATGCTGCTTTGCATCCTCCTCTATGTTGCCGCGATCCTCGGCATCGTCTTCGGCGGGATCAATCTGGACAAGGGCCGCATGATCGGTCTCGCGATGTTCATTCCGGGCATCGTATGGGTGCTGCTGGGCTGGATCCCCTTCTGCGGACTGAAGGTCTTAAAGCCGCAGGAGGCGCTTGTTCTGACGCTCTTCGGCAAATACATCGGCACGCTCAAGGGCGAGGGCTTTTATTTCGTCAACCCCTTCTGCACCGGCGTCAACCCCGCCGCAGCTACCAAGCTCAGTCAGAGCGGCGATGTGGACAACAGCCAGAACAATCTTCTTGGCGTGCTGACAAACGCCAACAGCGCCAACGCCGCTGCCGTCCAGGCCGCTGAAAACGGCAAGAAGATCTCGCTGAAGATCATGACGCTCTCGAACTCGCGTCAGAAGATCAACGACTGTCTCGGTAACCCCATTGAGATCGGCATCGCCGTCATGTGGCGCGTCGTCGACACGGCCAAGGCTGTATTCAACGTGGACAACTATAAGGAATACCTCTCGCTCCAGTGCGACACGGCACTGCGCAACATCGTGCGCATCTATCCCTATGACGTCGCGCCCGGCGTGGACACCACCGGCGACGGCATCGCCGACGAGGGCAGCCTGCGCGGCTCGTCCGAGACCGTGGCAATGCGCATCCGCGATGAGATCCAGTCCAAGGTCGAGACCGCCGGCATCGAGATCCTCGAGGCCCGCATCACCTATCTCGCCTACGCCCCCGAGATCGCGGCCGTCATGCTCCAGCGTCAGCAGGCCAGCGCCATCATCGACGCGCGCAAGATGATCGTCGACGGCGCGGTGGGCATGGTGGAGATGGCGCTCGAGCGTCTCAGCGAGCGCGGCACCGTCCAGCTTGACGAGGAGCGCAAGGCGGCCATGGTATCGAATTTGCTCGTCGTCCTCTGCGGCAACAAGGACGCCCAGCCCGTCGTGAACTCCGGCAGCCTGTACTAAAATGGCCGACAACGCAAAAAAACAGGTCCCGCTGCGCCTGTCGCCCAAGCTATACGACGCCATCGCCGCCTGGGCGGAGGATGATTTCCGCTCGATCAACGGGCAGATCGAATACCTGCTGACCGAGTGCGTGCGCCAGCGGAAGAAGAACGGCAAATATGTCTCGGACGAGATCGACGTCCCGCCCGAGCTGGATATTTCGTGAAGGAGGCTCCCTTATGGACGGAATCTCACATGTATCGGCGCTCTCCATGGCCGGCATGGGCGTGAGCATGCTGCTCTCCCTTGCCGCCGTGATTGCGGCCTTCGTTTACGGCCGCAAGCGCTTCCGCGCACCGGTCAGCAGCTTTTTCGTCGGCGTGGGCGTGTTTATCCTCTTCGCCCTCGTGCTGGAAAGCCTGCTGCACAATCTCCTGCTTACAACGCCCGTCGGGCAGAAGATTTTTGGCAACATGTGGCTCTATGCGCTCTATGGCGGAGCCGCCGCCGCGCTTTTTGAGGAGACCGGCCGGATCTTCGCCGCCAAAACCTTCCTCCGCCGCCGCAATGACACTCCGAACGCCTATATGTACGGCGCGGGCCACGGCGGGGTCGAGGCGATCTTTATCGGTGTGGTCTCGCAGATCAGCAACCTCTCCCTCGCCGCGATGATCAATGCCGGCCAGGCCGAGTCGCTGCTCGCTCCCCTCTCCGGGGTCCAGTACGACTCTGCGCTCGAACAGCTGCGTACGCTCACCGGGTCTTCCTCCCTGTTCTTTCTCGCGGGCTACGAGCGTATTCTCGCGCTTTTGCTCCACATCTGCCTGTCTCTGATCCTCTTCCGCGGACTGCGTGAAAAACGCCCCGGAATGGTCGTCTTGTGCTACGTGCTGCACTTCGCCCTTGACGCGATCCTCGTCCTCATCAACCGGGCCTTCGGCATCATCCCGGCCGAGGCCTTCTGCACGGTCTTCGTGCTGCTCGTCGTGCTGCTCACCATGAAGCTCGCGCCCCTGCCGCCGCGGGAAAAGGAAGCGGTGGAGCCATGAACACCAAGCCGCGCCTGATCGACTATATCTTTCTCGGTCTCTCCGCGCTCTGCTTCCTCTTTACGCTCATTTACGGCTGCATCAAGCTGCCTCAGCTGCCCGACATGCTGCCGAGTCACTACAATTTCGCCGGCGAGATCGACGGCTGGTCGGGGAAGGCCGGCGCCGTCTCGGCGCCGATCGTCTTCGGTTTTATCCTCCTCGTCATCCTCGGACCGATCCAGTTTTTCCCCCAGGTCTGGAACAACACCCAGGGCGTCCCGGCCTATAAGCTGCCGCGCCTGATCCGCGCGACGCGCACGATGATGAGCCTGATGCTCCTCTCGTCCGAGGCGTTCATGGCCTACACGCTCCGCTGCTCCGTGCGCCTCTCTCCGCTCCACCCGGCCGCGACGCCGATCTATTTTGTCCTCTTCGGCGTTCCGATCGTCGTCGTGCTCGTCGAGACCTTCCGCAAATAGTCTCTTTGCGGGCCGCCCCATCGCGGCGCGGCCCGTTCTTTTCCCGCTTTTCTCGATAATTATTTCACGATTTTGTAAAGTTTGCTTGACATATTCTGTGCCATGTGCTATCCTGCAGATGTAAAGCGAACTTTACAGAAAGTGTGTGATGGAATGAAGAACCGGATCGAAGAGATCCGCCGGATGCGCGGCATCCGGCAGGAGGAATTTGCGAAAGCCATGGGCGTCTCGCGCCAGACGATCAGCTCGCTCGAAACCGGGCGCTACAATCCCTCGATCTTTCTGGCCTACAAGATCGCGCGATATTTCTCCATGACGATCGAAGAGGTTTTTCTCTTTGAGGAAAGTGAGGCTTGAGATGTACTACGAAAAACGCATTTGGGTCTATGTGCTCGAGCTGCTGCTCGGCGTGGGACTGCTCGCTGCCGTGAAGCTCGCCGCGCTCGACAGCATCTGGGGCGGTATGGGCGGCGGCCTCTTCGCCGTCGGCGCGCTGCGTCTGGTGCAATGTCTGCGGCTCCGCAGGGACAGCGCGTACCGCGAGCATGTCGAAACCGAAGCGCATGACGAGCGCAACGCCTTTCTGCGCGCCCGGGCCTGGGCCTGGGCCGGCTATGCCTTTTTGATGATCTGCGCCGCGCTCACCATCGTGCTGATGGTCATGGGCAAAGCGCCCTACTTTACGCTCACCAGCTGCGCTATGGCCCTGTTGGTGCTCCTCTACTGGCTCTCATATCTGATCCTGCAAAGAAAATATTAAGGGAGGGTTTTCCATGCTTCGTATCGACCATCTGACCAAGACCTTCGGCGACAAGGTCGCCGTTGACGATCTTTCGCTGCACATCGCTCCGGGCGAGATCTACGGCTTCATCGGCCACAACGGCGCGGGCAAGACCACGACGCTGCGCTCCGTCGTCGGCATCCAGAGCTTTGATTCCGGCGAGATCACGATCGCCGGCATCCCGCTCCGCTCCGACCCCCTTGCCTGCAAGCGTCAGATCGCCTATATCCCGGACAATCCCGATCTCTACGAGTTCATGTCCGGCATCAAGTACTTAAACTTTATCGCGGACGTTTTCGGCGTTCCGGCGGATCTCCGCGCCGCCCGGATCGCGGACTATGCCGCCCGCTTTGAGCTCACCGCCGACCTCGCCCAGCCCATCTCGGCCTATTCCCACGGCATGAAGCAGAAGCTCGCGATCATCTCCGCCTGGCTGCATGACCCGAAGCTGATCCTGATGGATGAGCCCTTCGTCGGGCTCGACCCCAAGGCCTCCTTCCTGCTCAAGGGCATGATGCGCGAGCACTGCGACCGCGGCGGCGCGATCTTCTTCTCCACGCATGTGCTCGAGGTTGCCGAGAAGCTTTGTGACAAGGTCGCGATCATCAAGCAGGGCAGGCTGATCCGCTCCGGCACGATGGAGGAGGTCAAGGGCGACGAGTCGCTCGAAGAGGTCTTTTTGGAGCTGGAGGCTGACTGATATGGTCAAAACGCTTCTGAAAAAGCAGTTTGCGGAGATCTTCCGCAACTACTTCTATGACACAAAGAAAAATAAAGCCCGCTCCAAGGCGGGCACCGTCGGGTATATCCTCTTCTTTGTTTTGATCATGGTGGTCCTGCTCGGCGGCACCTTCGCCGCGACGGCCTCCTCCCTCTGCGCGCCGCTGTATGAGGCCGGGGCCGGCTGGCTGTATTTTGCCATCATGGGGACGATCGCGATCCTGCTCGGCATCTTCGGCAGCGTCTTCTCCACCTATACGGGGCTGTATCTCGCCAAGGACAATGACCTGCTGCTCTCTCTGCCGATCCCGGTCGGCACGATCATGCTCGCGCGGCTGATGGGCGTGTATCTGATGGGGTTGATGTACGCCGCGGTCGTCATCGTCCCGGCCATCATCGTCTATCTCACCTCAGTCCCCTTCTCCTTTTCGGCGCTGATCGGCTGCATCGTGTATTTGATTCTGATCTCTGTCTTTGTGCTGACACTCTCGTGTCTGCTCGGCTGGGTCGTGGCAAAGCTCAGCACCCGGCTCAAGAACAAGAGCATCGTCACGGTGCTCGCCGCCCTCCTGGGCATCGGCATTTACTATTTCGCCTACTTCAAGGCGATGAACCTCATCCAGGATCTTGTCGCCAATATTGCTGTCTACGGACCGGCTGTCCGTGAGAAAGCCTATGGGCTCTATCTCTTCGGCAGCGCGGCCGAGGGAAACCTGATCGGTATGGCCGCGAGCACGGCCTTTGTCGCGCTGTGCTTCTTCGTGATGTGGCGCCTTCTCGGCCACAGCTTTCTCTCCCTTGCCACCGCAACGGGCTCGGGCGAAAAGGTCAGATACACCGCCCGTCGGGCAAAACAGCGCAGTGTCCCCGCCGCCCTGCTTTCAAAGGAGTTTTCCAAGCTCACGTCAAACGCCAATTACATGCTCAACTGCGCGCTCGGCACACTGCTGATCCCGGCCCTCGGCGTCGCGCTCCTCATCAAGGGCCCCGCCGTGGTCGATGTTCTCTTCTCTGTCTTCGGCGACGTCGGCGCTGTTGCGGTGCTCCTGTGCACGGCGCTGTGTATGGCCTGCTCGATGAACGACTGCGCCGCCCCTTCGGTCTCGCTGGAGGGCAAGAACATCTGGATAGCGCAATCGCTGCCCGTCGACCCCTGGCAGATCCTGCGCGCCAAGCTGCGTGTCCAGCTGCTGCTGACGATGCCCGCGCTGCTCTTCGCTTCGCTGTGCGCCGTTATCGTCCTGAAGGCGCCGCTCGCCCTGTCGCTCGCATTGCTCGTGCTGCCGCAGCTTTTTACGCTCTTCTTCGCGCTGCTTTCTCTGACGCTGGATCTTGCCCACGCCAACCTCGCTTGGACGAATGAGCTTGCCCCGATCAAGCAGAGCATGCCCGTCACGGTCGCTCTTCTCGGCGGCTGGGGCTTTTCCATTCTGCTTGCAGGCGTGTATCTGCTGTTGACGCCGCCCTTCGGCGCGGCCGTCTATCTCTGGGGCTTCGCGGCGATCACCGGCATCGCCTGTCTGATCCTCTACCTCCGGTTGCGCCGCCGCGGCGGAAAAGATTTCATGGAACTCTGAAAAAAGTGATAAAAAAACAGGCTCTGAAAAGAGCCTGTTTTTTTGTTGTCTGTCAAGCTTATCCCTTGACTGCGCCGCTCGTCATACCGGCGATGATCTGCTCCTGGAACAGAACATAGCCGATGATCGACGGGATGATCGAGATCATGATCGCCGCGTACATGGAAACATAGTCCGTCGAGAACTGGTTCGTGAAGTAGCGGATGCCAACCTGGATCGTCCGCAGCTTTTCGGACGAAACCAGAAGATTGGCAAACACAAACTCGTTCCAGCAGGTCAGGAACTGGAAGGTCGCTGCCGTCACGATACCTGTGCGGGAGAGGGGCAGGATGATGTGGAAGAACCGTCCGAAGAAGCCGCAGCCGTCGATATAAGCGGCCTCCTCCAGCTCCATCGGAATGGAGTCCATCAGTCCGCGGATCAGGAATGTGGACATCGGAATACCGATCGCACAGTACAGCAGGATCATGCCGCCGTAGGTGTTGATCAGCCCCAGCTTGTTGATGATGACAAAATACGGCACCATCAAAGCGTTGAGCGGTACCAGGATGCCCGCCGTAAAGAGCGTGAAGATGTTTTCACGTCCGCGGAAGCGGAAGCGGGAGATACAGTATGCTCCCATAGCCGCAACGACGACGTTGACCATTGTGGCCATCAATCCGACAAAGACGGAGTTGAGCAGCATCCGTCCGAGACCGGCCACCGTCAGCGCGTTGACGTAGTTCTGCCACTGGGGCACCTTCGGCAGCGCGAAAGGCGATCCGGCCAGAAACTCAAAGTTTGTCTTCAGCGAGGAGACAGCCAGCCATATCAGAGGGAAGAGGGTATAGAGCGCGAAAAAGATGATCAGGATCCAGCGCAGGATCGCGAGGATCAGATCCTTGCCGTGCAGGGCGGGGCGAACTCTTGTTTCACTCATTTCCCTGCCCTCCCCTTCTTGACCTTGACCGTTTCTCCGCGTCCCTCAAAAAGCTTGCGGATGCAGACGATGAACACGACGCCGACCAGGATCAGGATCACGGCAGAGGCGCCGGCCATGCCGTAGTTGGAATCCTGCAGCTTTTTGTACATGTACAGTACGATCGTCGAGGTCGTGTTCGCCGGCTGGCCGTTCGTCAGCATATAGACCTGCTCGAACTGGCGCAGACCCATCACGCTCGCCAGCGTCACACAGGTCAGAAGTGAAGTACGGCGAATCAGCGGGATCGTGATATAGATCGCCTGCTGAAAGTCGGTCGCGCCGTCGATCGTCGCGGCCTCATAATAGCTGTCGTCGATCGTGGTAATATCGGCCATCATAATGACCATGTAATAGCCTACGTAAAAAACCCAGTAGATCAGCACCGCGGGGAATGCGGTCTCGATCGTTCCCAACCAGTCCTTGGCCAGATGTCCCAGCCCGATCGAGCGCAGCAGACCGTTGAGCAAGCCGGTGTCGGCGCTGTAGATTGCGCGCCACAGCGTGGCCAGTGCGATACCGGAAATGACCTGCGGGAAGAAATAGACCGTGCGGAAGAATTTCCATCCCTTCGGCTTGCGGGAGAGGATGATCGCCATAATCATGGCCAGCGGCACCTGGATAAAGCCGGCGACCAGTGCCCAGATCACGTTGTTCGTCACGGAACGGACGAAAGCTTTATCCTTAAAGAGCAGTACATAGTTGCGCAGTTCACGGAATTCCGGAGTGGAAATACCGTTCCACTTCATCAAGCTGACAACCGCGACGTAAATGACCGGGATGATGAAAAAGACCACCATCAGCGCGATCGCCGGTGCCAGGAAAGCCCAGAACGGCGCCCGGTCGGAGCGTTCCAGTTTCAAAGAGCCACCTCCTTGGGATAATCAGAAAACAGGGTGCGGGATTCCCCGCACCCTGTCGGGAGCTAAGAGCGTGATTACGCAGCGTTGTCGATCGCGGTCTGGAGCTGATCGACGAAACCCTGCGCGTCAATCTGGCCGAGGACCAGCGCGGACACAGCGGCCGGGAACTCGGTGGAGACAGCCGTCGGAAGCGCGCTATTCACATGCAGAATCGTGAAGTCGGCATTGTTGGCGACCTCAGTGAGCTTCTGGGAGATCACAGAGGTGTCGGGCGAGGGCTCGTACTTCACAAAGAACATGGCGCCGGAAGTGAGAGCAAGCTCGGAGACGTGGTCAGGATCGGTGAGGTACTTGATGAACTTGACGACGGCGGCTTCCTTCGCCGGGTCGTCCTGCTTGGCAGCAGCCAGGAAGGCCTGAACGGTGGTCACAAGACCGCCTTCGCCCTTGCCGCCTTCATAGGTCGGGTTGACAGCGACTTCGCAGTCGTCGGCAAGCAGAACGCCGTCAACAGCGTTGTCTTCCTTGTAGAGGTTGGCAACCCACCAGGGGCCGTTGAGGTAAATGGCGGTGTCGCGGGCCAGCCAGTGGCCGTTGACGTCGCCGGCACCGGCGGAGATGGCGCCGTCAAAGGTGTAGTCATACATCTTCTTGAGGATCTCGGCAGCCTGAACGAATGCGGGATCGGACAGGCCGTTGGCATAGACATCCTTGCCGCCGATCGCTTCGACGATCAGGGAGTACCACAGCATCGAGGACCAGGCGTTCTCGCCGGCCATCTGGCCCATGGCGTTGTAGCCGGCGGCCTTGGCGTCCTCGCAGAACTGGAAGAACTCGTCATAGGTGGCGGGGAAGTGATCCCAGCCGATCTCCTCGAAGATGCGGGTGTTGTAGATCGGGGTGAAGACAGCGGACTCAAAGGGCAGGAAGCAGACCTTGCCGTCCACATTCCAGGCGTCGAAGGTGCCGTCAACGAAATCCTCGCCCCAGCCATCTTCCAGATACGGGGTCAGATCCATGAACTTGCCGGACTCGGTGTAGGCAAGGATGTCATAGGTGGTGTCCAGAATGCAGAGGTCGGGGGTGTTGCCGGTGGTGATGGTGGTGCGCAGCTTGTCGCGGGCAGCCTGATAGTCGGTCTGCTCCTCGACGACGACCTTGATCTGGCCGGCGTTCTCGGCGTTGAACTGCTCGATCAGCTGGGCCATATAGGGGGCCTTGGAGTCGGTGCCGACCCAGACGCTGGGGAAGTTGATGACGATCTCGTCATCGGCAAATGCGGCGGGAGCGGCCAGGGCGAAGACCATGACCAGAGCCAGCAGAATTGCCAGAGTCTTTTTCATGTTTGTTTCCTCCTGTTTGTGTTGTATGTGTGTGCAGGTATCCTGCCTATCACCGAAAACGTGTTGCGTTGTGTTTTTTACAACAGAGATAAACTACACGGTTTTTAATTAATTGCGTTAATCAATGCCCACGAAAAAAAGCGCTCCCTCGCTTCAAAATCATTATAGGGAACGCCGCGGCGTTTGTAAAGGGCTTTCCGGGGAACGGAATCGTAGATTTTTCCCCCTGGAATTTGTGCAGCTTTACTAAAAAGGGCTTGCCGGAAGTGCCGACAAGCCCTATCTTTTTCCAATTCGACAAAAAACTCACTGCGCTCCCAGCTGCGCAAACAGCACCTTCCAGGGGGATGCGGCCTTGTAGAACACGGGCGGTTTGCCCATCGGCGCCGCCACGCGGACTTCCCCGCCGGCATAGTGCTCGCCGCTCCAGAGATGCACCCAGTCGCCCTCCGGCAGCCAGAGCGTCCGCTCCTGTGCGCCGGGCTCGACCACCGGGGCCACCAGCATGTCGTCGCCCAGCAGATAGCTGTACAGGCGGTGGGAATAGGCCCGGGGCTCCTCCGGCGCCTCGAAGAAGAGGGGCCGCATGACGGGGAGACCCTGCTCGGCGTTTTGCCGCACACAGTGCTTCATATAGGGCAGCAGCGCGTCGTGCACGCCGGTGAGCCGCGCCGCGGCGGCGATCAGCCTGTCGTTGTCGTAGAGCTGGACGTTGGAGTCGGGGCGGTTGCCCTCGTGGGTGCGCATGACGGGCGTGAAGCAGGCAAACTCCAGCCAGCGCAGCAGCAGCTCCTCGTCCCGGTGCAGATGGAAGAGGGTGGTGTAACCGCCGATGTCGCAGCTGTGCAGGCCGAAACCGCTCAGCCCCAGGCTCAGTGCCGCGGTGATGACCGAGGGCAGTCCGTCGTCCTCCGACCAGTCCACACACTGGTCGCCGGCCCAGATGAGCGTGGCATAGCGCTGGCTGCCCGCGGCGCCGGCGCGCATGAAGAACACGCAGTCGCCCAGGCAGCCCGCCTGCTCCACGGCCTCCCGGTTGCAGCGGGCCCAGAGGGCGGGCCAGGCGTTGTGCATCTCCAGCCCGCTGCCGCCGTGGCAGACCGCGTCCGCGGGCAGATACTCGCCGAAATCGGCCATCCAGCCCTTGAAGCCCAAGCCGATCAGGTTCGTGACGATGACGTTTTTATACCAGTCGAAGGCGGCCGGGAGCGTCAGATCCACCACGCCGCAGTCGTACTCGCCGAAGTCAAAGAGATAGTCGCTGCCGTCGGCGCGGCGGACGAAGTAGCCCTTCTCCTGCGCCTCGCGGAAGAGAACGCCGCCCTCCACCAGATAGGGGTTGATGTAGCCCATCCAGACCCCCTCGCGGTCGCCGGCGATGAGCTTGTCCAGCTCGGGGTAGAGCTCCTGATTCCAGCGCCAGTCCCACTGGAGGCGCTTGCCGAAGGAGGTGATGCGCTTGCCCTCCCAGTCCTGGATCCACACGGCCGAGAGGTGCACGCCGCCGTCCCGGCAGCGCTTGGCCAGGCTTGTGGCGCGCTCGGTGCCGCCCTGCACGCCCAGCCACAGGCCGCTCATGGCCCAATCGGGAAGAAGCGGCTGACGGCCCAGCAGGGAACTGAGCTTTTCCAGCAGCGCGGGATAGCTGTCGCCCGCGCCGAGAACCAGGTGCATCCGCGTCGTCCAGAGCGTGATCTCGTGGTAATCCGGCTCCCGGAAGTCCAGCTCGCTGTATTCGTAGTTTTCCAGATGGGCGAAATAGAGCCGGGAGGAGAGAAAGCTCGGCTGGGGGAAGAAGGTGGTGTGGTAATCCCCGCCGCCGCCGTCGCTGGCGTCGGCCAGACGGGTGATTTCGGTGAGCTTGTTGCGGCCCACGCCCTGCTCCCGCGTCCAGATGGGATAGAGCCGGCCCCGCAGATCGAGGGCGGAGAACTGCTCGCCGCCGCCCATGACGTGTTCCTTTTCCTCGGCGCAGAGCCGCAGCCACAGGCGGTTCGGCTTCTCATCGCCGCAGGAGCCCTCCAGGTGCCAGAGCCCCTTGTGCTCCCACACGCGCAGCCGATAGTCTCCGGCCAGGGAGGGATGGGTGAAGCGCAGAACCGTGGCCCCATCCGCATCTTCCAAACCCGCAAAGCGCAGAGGCAGCCGCTCCTGCAGCCGGTCGCCGATGTCAAAATTGCCCCGGTACATCCGGATGCGCTCCCGGCCCAGGCCGAGAAAGAGGGCGGGCGTGTCCGCCGTGTGCCGGAGAAGGAGCTTGCCGTCCAGCCGCAGCTCCAGCTCGCCCGCGGCGGGGGTGAGAATGTTCAGCATAGAAACCTCCAGAGTAGGCATCAGGCAATAGGCATCAGGCATCAGGGGATTCGTCGTCCCCGAATGCCTAATGCCTGATGCCTATTGCCTTATTCGTTATACCAGGGATCATCGCCGCCCTGTTCGGCCGTTAAGGCTCGGAACACCGGCTCGATGGAAAAGCTCATCAGCAGGCAGAACACCCCGGGCAGCAGGGGCAGCAGCAGGGGCAGCAGCCAGACGATCAGCAGGAAAACACCCAGCTCCGCCCCCAGCAGCAGCGTGGTGCCCGCATGGCGCAGGGCCAGCCAGGCCGTGAATTTCAGACTGCCGAAGACCGTGTTTTGAAAGCGGGACACAAAGGCAAAGAGCCAGGGGAAAAGCAGCGGCACCGGCAGGAAGAAGAGGCGGCTCATAAAATAGAGGATATCGCCCTTCTGCACGCCCATGAGCTGGAAGGCCCGCAGATCCGCCCAGCCCAGCAGCAGCCAGCCCAGACACAGCAGCCACAGCAGCGTGGCCGGGCGAAAATTGTCCCGGAAGGCCCGGAAGAAGCTGGCGGTCAGGCGGCCGCGCTCGTGGCGGATGCATTTGACCACGCCGTAGTACAGCGCGGCGCTGGCGGCGCCTAGCGTGACGAGCGGCAGGGAGCAGAGCAGCCAGAGCAGTCCCGCCCAGATCAGGTCGATGACCGCGGTCAGGGCGCTGCGGAGCTTGGATTCCTTCATCTTATTTAATAGTTATAGATCTCAAAGCCGAACATCTGGGCCAGGGCCTCCAGCGTCTCGGCGTGGTGGCCCTTGATGACCACGAAGTGGGGCTCAAAGCCGTCCAGCACGCTCTGCTCGATGACGGAGCGGCTGTCGGACTCGGTCTTCACCACGATGGAGGTGCCGATGAACTGCTTGGGCTTATCCAGCACGGAGCCCTCGGCGATGAAGAAGCGGAAGCTGCCGTCCGGCTCGCGCCCGATGCGGAAGACCGTGGCCTCGGGGAAGGCCTCGCAGCCGAAGTCCATGGCCGGGCCGATCTTGCGGTTGGGGTGCACGCCGATGGTGGCGCCGGTGTCCTTCCGGGCCAGGGAGCAGGCGGCCGCGCCGCAGTGCCAGTAGGTGATGGTGTTCTCCTCCTCGTCCAGGGAGACCGGATCGCCGAAGAAGACCGGCTCGTGGGACAGCTGCATCCCGATCCACATGGACAGCGCCCCGTAGATATCGGCCTCGCAGGCGGCGGCCACGCCGTCGTCATTGAGCAGCGAGAGCACCGAGCAGACGGGCGTGCCGAAGGCGGTGAAGAAATCGGGCCAGCAGCGGGAGGCCAGGGCGCCGATGTTGTGCCCTTTTACATAGTCGGTATAGGCCTTGTAGAGCCGGGCGTGATCCAGGCGGTTGCGCTCCGGGGTCTTGTCCAGCCCGCAGGTGGCCTTCTCGGTCTTGCGCAGGTACTCCGCGCAGTCTTCCTCGCTGTAGCCCTTGGCCAGGTCGATGAGCTCCCGGGCCTCGATGGCCTCCAGCTCAACGCCGAAGGTGCTCATCAGCTCGCTGTCCAGCGCGCGGCCGAAGCCAAAGCCCTGGGGCGTGTGGCCCACGGCGGAGAGCTTCAGGCTGCGCATGGCCTTCTTGACCCGGGCGGCCTCGGCGCTGGCGGTGACGGCGCGGATGACGCTCTCCTCCTCCGGGGCGCCGAAGGCGTAGGCGAAGGGCCGGTCGTCAAAGGCGCGCAGGGTGTTGGCCGCGGAGTAG
>DJYJ01000027.1:20596-31606 GCA_002450075.1 Clostridiales bacterium UBA6981 | reverse complement strand
GCCACTCAGTCATCAATTCGTCACCCCGAAGGGATCGTGTAAAGATGCTTCGTTCGACTTGCATGTGTTAAGCAAGCCGCCAGCGTTCATCCTGAGCCAGGATCAAACTCTCAATAAATGGTATCTTAAAGCCTTTCGGCTCTAAAATCTTATTGAAGCTTTCTCAGCTCTCAAAAGAAATTGTCTTTGAGTCTTGCGACTCTTAAAGAACCCTTTTCTGGTGCTTATTTTTGCATAAGCTGTTCTTACATTGTTCAATTTTCAAGGTACATCCCCGCTCCCTCTTTCAAGGGGGCAGCTTGTTTAATATAGCACAGCGGAAAGATCATGTCAAGCTTTTTTTCACATTTCTCAATGCGATCCAAAGCTTTTCGACAGGCTCGATCCACCCCGGTTTTTTCC
Organism: Clostridiales bacterium UBA6981; assembly: GCA_002450075.1. GTDB lineage: Bacteria > Bacillota > Clostridia > Oscillospirales > Oscillospiraceae > Limivicinus. Next base: position 31,204 of record DJYJ01000027.1, on the reverse strand, counting down.
GGGTGACATGTAATATAGCACCTGGATTGGAACTTGTCAACGCTTTTTTGATGCTTTTTTGATAAATTTTTCAAGCACCCAAATCTTGTGGTTTTTCTTGTGATTGCAACACAAAATACACGCAGCCTTCCGGCAAAAGTAACAAAGCCGCAAAGGAAGATTTACATAAGCCGGTCCACATATTTGCAAAGAAAGCGGCCCGGGGCAGGATATAAGCCCCGGGCCGCTGCGCCGTATATTTTTCCCGCTTACTTTTCTCCCATTCTTCCGATGATGGGCAGCTCCTCCAGCCGGCCGTTGTAAACGTTGCGGATGCCGATAATGGCAAGCGCGATCTGGAACAGCCAGGCGAACGCGTTGATTCCCGGAATCCAGCTGAAGATCAGCGAGGCCCAGAACAGCTTTCTCCCCTGCTTGGCATGGAACCTGGTCGCGGGATCCTGGGTTCCGAGGAGCGACGGCAGGAAGCAGAGGAAGCTCACATACGACATATAGGAGAGCATGCGCGAAAGCGACGTGTCGAAGGACGTGTCGCTGCCATAGGGCTTGTTGCGGCGCAGCGTGGCATAGCCGTCCTCGTTGAGGGGGCGCTGATACTGCTGCTCCCTGGCGCGGCGGGCGGCCTCCTCCTGGCTGCGGCGGAAGTCCTCCTGCTGCTGACGGCGGCGCTGCTCGCTCTCGGCCCACTTGCGGTTCATCTCCTGCTGCTCACGGCGGCGCTGCTCGGCGCGCCGGCGCAGCTCCTCCTCGCGGCGGAGCTCATCGTCGCTTTTCGGCGCATAGGCATAGGCGGAGGACGACGCGGTATTCTGTTTTCTCTTCTCGGCGGCCTCGTCAAAGCCGCAGGCCAGACACACGTCCTGGCCGTCCGGGATATAGGCGCCGCATTTCTTGCAGTATGACATGCCCTTAAGCCTCCAAAGCGTTTCTTTGGAGAAATTATACCTTATAATATTCCTGTTTTCAACCGGGATTTGTGAACTCCGGGTAAAGGATATCAGGAGCAGAAGCGGTGGTTGCCGATGGTGACGATCAGCGGGCGCGACCAGATCCAGGCGCTGGTCGCGGTGGCGGGATTGAAGTAATACAGCGCGCCGCCGCTGGGGTCGCTGCCGCCGAGCGCGTCGCGGGCCGCGCGCCAGGCGCTTTCGGCGATGGGCTGGTCAAACTGTCCGTCGGAGACGGCGGTGAAGGCGTCGGTCTGGTAGATGACGCCGGAGACCGTGTCCGGGAAGGAGGGATGGCGCACGCGGTTGAGCACGACCGCGCCGACCGCGACCTGACCGTCATAGGGCTCGCCGCGCGCCTCGGCGGAAATGATGCGCGCCAGGAGATACTCGTCTCCCTCTCCGCCGCCTTTCTGCCCTCCTCCGCCTGTCGCGGGGATGCCGAGGGCGGCGAGCGTGGCATTGCCGACCTGGCCGTCGACGGAGAGGCCGTTTTTGCGCTGGAAATAGCGCACGGCCGCTTCGGTGCGGCTGCCGTAAACGCCGTCCACCGCGCCGTCATAATAGCCCCAGGCCTTCAGGCGGGTCTGGATCTCCGTGACCGCCGCGCCGGAGGCGCCGCGCTTATAGAGATCGGCGTGCACGCGCGAAGCGAGCGTGATGGCCAGCATGTTCACCGCAAAGACGATCGCCAGCGCGAGCAGCAGCTTTTTCCTTTTTACACTCAAATGGATCACCTCAAAGCAGAAAATCCTCACAGACAAGTCTGTGAGGATTTTCTATAAATTATACATGGCGGCCTTCCCCCCCTGGGGGAAGGTGTCAGACTTTGTCTGACGGATGAGGGGCCGCGCATGGCGGCCGTCTCCCTCTCGAGGTGTGCTTTATCTTGCCCTTGTACGGATCTCTTCGCTGATCTTCGCGATGAAATCGGCAAGCGGCATCGCGCCGAGATCCTCGCCGCCGCGGGTGCGGACGGCGACGGTATTGCCCTCGGCCTCGCGCGCGCCGATGACGAGCATGTAGGGCACGCGGTCCTCCTGCTGGGCGAGACGGATCTTATAGCCGATCTTTTCGTTGGACTCGTCGAGCACGACGCGCAGATCCGCCTTTTCGAGTTCTTCCGTGACGGCGCGGGCGTAGTCGAGCGTCTTTTCGCTGACGGGCAGGACCTTGACCTGGACCGGGGCGAGCCAGGCCGGGAAGCGGCCCTTGGTCTCCTCGATCAGGTAGGCCATGAAGCGGTCGAGCGAGCCGAGGATCGCGCGGTGGATGACGACGGGGCACTTCTCGCTGCCGTCGCGGTCGATATAGCGGAGGTTGAACTTCGCCGGCAGGCAGAAGTCCAGCTGGCAGGTGGAGAGCGTGTACTCCGCGCCCACGGCGGGCTTGACGTTGACGTCCAGCTTCGGGCCGTAGAAGGCGGCCTCGCCGATCTCCTCGGTGAAGTGGATGCCAAGCTCGGTCAGCACCTCGCGCAGCGCGCTCTCGGCGTGATCCCACATGGCGTCGTCCTGGTGGTACTTCTTCTTGTCGGCCGGGTCGCGCAGCGAGAGGACGCAGCGGTAGTCCGTGATGCCGAAGTCGCGGTAGACGTCGAAAATCAGATCGCAGACCGCGGCGACCTCGTCCTTGATCTGCTCGGGCATGCAGAAGAGGTGGGCGTCGTTCTGGCAGAAGTGGCGGCCGCGCTCGATGCCCTTGAGCGTGCCGGAGGACTCATAGCGGAAGTCGTGCGCGATCTCGCCGATGCGCAGGGGCAGCTGGCGGTAGGAACGCGGGCGGTTGGCAAAGATGCGCATGTGGTGCGGGCAGTTCATCGGACGCAGGACATAGGCCTCGCCCTCGAGCTCCATGGCCGGGAACATATTGTCCTTATAGTGATCCCAGTGGCCGGAGGTCTTGTACAGGTCGACCGTGCCGACGCAGGGCGTGAGCACGTGCTGGTAGCCCTGGGCGCGCTCCTTGCGCTTGATATAGGTCTCGAGCTCCTGCCAGACCGTGTAGCCGTTGGGCAGGAACATCGGCAGGCCGCGGCCGACGAGATCGTCGGTCATGAACAGCTGCATTTCCTTGCCGATCTTGCGGTGGTCGCGCTCACGCGCCTCGGCCTGCTGCTTTTCCCACTCGGCCAGCTCTTCGGCCGTGCGGAAGGCCACGCCGTTGATGCGGGTGAGCATCTTGTTCTCGCTGTCGTTCTTCCAGTAGGCGCCGGACTGCTGCGTGACCTTGAAGGCCTTGAGCGCCTTGGTATAGGTCAGGTGGGGTCCGAGGCACATGTCGATATACTCGCCCTGCTGGTAGAAGCTGAACTCGTTCTCCTCGCTGAGGTCGTCCATGTGCTCGAGCTTGTACTTCTCACCGCGCTCTTCCATCAGCTTTTTCGAATCCTCGCGGTTCAAGACGAAGGACTTGATCGGCAGGTTTTCCTTGACGATCTTCTTCATTTCCTTTTCGATCGCCTCGAGATCCTCCGGCGTCAGCTTCGTATCGCCGAGGTCGACGTCATAGTAAAAGCCGTTCTGGGTCGCCGGGCCGTAGGCGAAATCCGCCTGCGGGAACAGGCGCTTGATCGCCTGGGCCATGACGTGCGCCGCCGTGTGGCGGATAACGTGCAGCTCTTCGTCCTGCGGACACTCGTCCACATGGCCGTCCTTGTAGATGATCTTCATGGTTTTTCTCCCTCCGAAAAAAGTGAAAGCACCTTTGGCGCTCTCATAGAATAGCGCCAAGGGTGCTGTTGGTAAGCACGGTTCCACCTTGAACTTTTCACTCATTTGATGCGCTTAACGCGCGCCGCGCGGGAGGGCATTTTCTCCCCCCGGCTCGGGAGCGGTGATCTTTCCTTCGTGCGTAAGCCGCTTTCAGCCCGGGGCGGCTCTCTCTGTGACGGCGCGATACGGGAAAAATCTTCTCCGTCAAAGCCTTTTGACAATAGGAAATCTTATCATCCTTATTTTGCCCTGTCAAGGCTGAAAATAGCCGTTTTGTCTCTTTTTTCTCAGCGAAAGCGGTTTTGCGCCGCGTCATAGGAAAAGCCGGCGGCGGCAAGAAGGGCGCGAAGCGCGTCCTCGTCCTCGCCGAGGTCGTCGCAGAGCGCGGCGAGCGAGTCGTATTCGTCGCGCAGTTTGGTGTTGACGACGCTGAGCAGGATCATCGGATCCTTCGGGAGCATTTCGATCGCCTCTTTTATATATAAAATAGAAAAGCGCTGTGCGGCCCTCGCGGGCCGCACAGGAGGGCGTCATACGTTGAAGCGGAACATGGTCACGTCGCCGTCGGCCATGACATAGTCCTTGCCCTCGAGACGGAACAGCCCCTTTTCCTTGGCCGCGGCCATGCTGCCGCAGGCTTTGAGGTCCTCAAAGGCGACGATCTCGGCGCGGATGAAGCCGCGCTCGATGTCCGTGTGGATCTTGCCGGCGGCCTTGGGCGCCTTGGTGCCCTTGACGATCGTCCAGGCGTGGACGTCGTCCTCGCCGGCGGTGAGGAAGGAGATGTAGCCGAGCAGCTCATAGGAGGTCTTGATCAGACGGTCGAGTCCCGTCTCGCTCAGACCGAGGTCGGCCATAAACATCTGCGCCTCCTCGGCGTCGAGCCCGGCGATGTCCTCCTCGAACTTGGCCGCGACGGGCAGCACGGCCGCGCCCTGCTTCGCCGCGTGGGCGGCAAGAGCCTTGTAGTTCGTGTTGTTCGCAAGATCGGCCATGCCGCTCTCATCCATGTTGGCGGCGTAGATCACGGGCTTGACCGTCAGCAGGCCGCCGTCGGTCAGGATGTCCTTGTCCTCGTCGGTGAAGGGGAAGTCGCGCGCGGGCTTTTCCTCCTCGAGGTGGGCGATCAGCGCCTCGCACATCTCCGCCTCGCGCTTGTATTTCTTGTCGCCGCTCTTGGCGTTCTTCTTCGCGCGGTCGAGGCGGCGCTCGACGATCTCGATGTCGGCCAGGATCAGCTCCAGCTCAAAGCTTTCGGCGTCGCGGACGGCGTCGGCCTTTTCGAGGAAGATGCTCTCGTCGTCAAAGCAGCGCACGACCTCGACAAGCGCATCGACCTGGCGGATGGCCTGGAAAACCTCGTTGCCCTTGCCGCCCGCGGCCACGCCGGGGACGTCGACGAATTCGATCGTTGCGGGGCTGTATTTCTTCGGGTGATAATACTCCGCCAGCCAGTCGAGCCGCTCGTCCGGCACCTTGGCCACGCCGACATTGGGCTTGGCCCCGGCCACGGTATAGGCGCCCGTCTCGGCCCGGGAGCCGGTGAGCGCGTTGAAAAGCGTCGTCTTGCCGACATTCGGCAGACCTACGATACCCAGTTTCATCTATGTCGATCTCCTTTGTTCTGACTGTTCACAACAATATATTATATCATGCAATCGGCGTCTCTACAAGTCCCGACGCGCTCAGAACAGCTTCCAGCCGCCCGTTTCACACTCGCCGTGCTTATTTTCCCCGCGCGTGACGACCGCGCCGTCCTCGGTGACGAAGGCGCAGTGCGTGCCGCCCGCGGCCAACGCGGTCACGCCGCGCAGAGAGCTGAGGTCGAGCTCCGCGTCCGGGTGGAAGAAAGCGGCGCGGACGCGCCCCTGCGCGTCAAGCCCGAGGATCGCGTTGGCCGAGGCCGAAATCGCGACGATGTCTGTCCAACCGGAGAGATCCGCAGCGGCGCAGACCGCGCTGCCGTCCTCGCGCAGCCCGACGGCATAGCCCGTGTTCACGGCAATGCCGCACAGATCGTGCAGCTCATCCGAGCGCGCGCTTTCGTGGGAGAGCAGGGCGTCGCCGTCGGCGCGCAGCGCGGCAAGCGCGTAAGAGCCGCCCGAAATATCCGTGACCCTCGTCCAGTCGGCGAGCGTGGGATAGCCGTTGAAGCCGCAGGCGACGACCGTGCCGTCGCGCTTCAGGCCAAAAGTGGCGTAATCCGAAGCCGTTACGGCGACGATGTCGCGCCAATCTCCCACCTCGCACTGGCCCTCGTCGTTCCGGCCGGCCGCGATGACCGTGCCGTCCTCCAAAAGGCCGACCGTGTGGTACGCGCCGGCGCAGATCGCCCTGACATGCCGCCAGGCGCCGACGTCGCATTCGCCGAAGCTGTTATCGCCGCAGGCGACGACCGTGCCGTCGCTCTTCAGGGCTGCCGTGTGGTAAAAGCCGACCGCCACGATGCCTTTTGGAAGCGCGTCGCGCTTTTCTTTCAGTTCATTCCGGTGCGCGACCTCGGTCGGGGAGAGATAGCGCGCCGCGGCCAGTGCCGCGTCGAGATCGCGCTTGCCGCAAATCGTCACCGCGAGCTTCATCGTCCGCTCGCGGGCGTCGGCGTAATCGCCGAGCTTGTGGAACAGCAGGATGCTCTCGTGGACTTCTCCCGCCCGCTCGAGCGCGTCGGCCTTTTCATAGCGGGCGCGCTGCGCCTGCTCCGGCGCGTCGGCATAGGCGCCGAGCGCGTCAAAGAGCGCGGCCGCCTCGTCCCAGGCGCCGTTTTCCCGCTCCTGCTCCGCCAGACGATAGCGCGCCCCGGCATAGCCCTCGGCCGCGCCGGAGGCGTCGCCGAGCGAGGCATAGAGTGCGGCCGCCTCGCGCCATTCGCCCGCTTTCATACAGGCGTCCGCCTCGGCAAGGCGGCAGCGGGTTTCGTATTCTGCGCGAAGCTCCTCGTCACCGATCCGCCCGATCAGCGCGGCGGCATGCTGTGTATCGCCGCGGGCAAGCGCCTTTTCGATCCGTGTCGGCAGGCTTTTGGCCGCGGCCGCGGAAAGCAGCAGCACGACAGCAAGCGTCAGAAAAAAAGTAAGCGTCGAGAGGAAGATTGTCCGGAGGATCCCTTTTTTCTCATCCATCGTCTTTCCTCCCTACTGCCCGGCGTCCACGGCGTCCAGAAACCGCTCGAGCCGCCAGGAGAAGACCGGCCCGTTGATCGAGGTCCACTGGCAGGTGATGATGTAAACGTCGTCGACGTCGTAGTATTCCATGTACTCCCGGATGCTCGCGCCGACGAGGTCGAGGTTGTAGTTGTTGTTGCGCAGATCGGTCTGCAGAATGCTGTCATAATACGGGAAGAGATAATAGGCCATGGCAAAGGCGTAGCTGTCGGAGATGATCAGCGCGCTGCGGCCGGTGTGAAAGCCCGTTTCAAACAGGCGGTACGGTCCCTTTGCCCCGCCGAGATACATCGTATAGCCGTGGTGCTTGAAATCATAGAGCTCCAGCGGTTCGCTCTCGGTCAGATGGGTGATGCGCGAGGCCGTGACGGGCGAGAGGATCTGCGGCACCATCAGGTTTTCCCGGTCGAGCTTCATATCCCTGAGCTGTTCCGGGGTATAGGGGCCGTTTCGGATCGTGTCGCGCAGATAGTAGTCATAGTCGTAAAAATCCGTCGGCGCGTAGCCGAGATCCTCGACAAAGGCGTTCGACACACGCCACGCCGTTTTGACGTACCAGTGCAGATCGCTCGTCGAGAACATCGCGCCCTCGTCCCGGTAGGGCTCGAGCAGGCGCGGAACATTGTAGATCTTCGCGCCGCTTTCGAGCAGCGGCTGCAGCGCCTCGTCGAGATCGTCGCCCCAATCGGCGTAGCGGCGGGTGTCGAGTACGTCGTTGGCCACGTCCGAGGCCGGCGAGTTGACAAGGAAAACCCGGCCGTTCTCCCCCAACGCCTCGCGGTAGCGGTTGAGCACCGACGCGACGTGAGAAACGGTCTCGGGCGTATACTGCTCAACGTATTTGATCGAGCCGCTTTTGGTAACGAGCCAGAGCGCGGCGCCCTTCGCCTCGGCGGCAGGGACAGCGGGCAGGGTCTCCCCCGCTTCCGTCCGCTCCGGCTCATCGCCGCCAGCTGCCGCGGTCTCTTCCCGGGCATAATCGTCGACCATGCCAAGCTCCGCGTCATAGACGCGTCTGGCCTCCTCCTGGTCGTCGCTCTTCCCAAACACGCCCGTCAGCGCGTTCGACAGCGCGATCATCCGCTCGCGTGCGGGGAAAGCATCGGAGAGATAGTTCTCAAATTCCTCCATGTAGCGGCCGGAGGCGACAGCCTCGGCACGCAGCTCCGGGAAGGGCTGCAGCGTGCGGTTTTCCGTTTCGGACACGCCGCCGGAGCGGTCGGCAAAGAGCAGAAGGAACAGTCCCAGCGTCAGGCAGGCGAGAAGAAGGATGTAGTTTTCAGCAAAACGAAGATACTTCTTCATGGCAAAAACTCCGGTCAAAAGCGGAAATAGATAAAGGGGTTGTAGCTCTGCCCGACGAGGAAGACGAGGGACAGAGCAAAGAGCAGCACGAGGGCGCAGGCGCGCACGACCGCAGCCGTACGCTCGCCGCCGCGGGCGAGCAGCAGCCGTTTTGCCGCCGGCACAACGGGCAGCGAGAAGACAAAGGCGAAAAGCGGGAAGAGCGACCAGCGCCGCATGACCTTCCATGAGGCCTCGTCGCAGAACGGCAGCGCGGACGCGCCGGGGGCGAACATGGCTCCGAGCGTCCTGCCGAGCGCGGAGAGATCGGTCTCGTAAAAGATCGCCCAGCCGACGACCGCGACGAGGAAGGTCACGGCCCAGCGCAGCGCCTTCGGCGCGCGCTCGATCACGCGCTTGAGAACCGTGCGCTCCAGCACGAGCAGCACGCCGAAGTAAAGCCCCCAGATCATGAAGTTCCAGGCCGCGCCGTGCCAGAAGCCCGTCAGCGTCCAGACGATCAGAAGGTTCAGGATCGTGCGCGCCCCGCCGCGGCGGTTGCCGCCGAGGGGGATGTAGACATAGTCGCGGAAAAAGCTGCCGAGCGAGATGTGCCACCGCCGCCAGAACTCCGTGGCCGAGAGGGAGACATAGGGGTAGTTGAAGTTCTCTTTATACCGAAAGCCCAGCACGCGTCCCAGACCGATCGCCATGTCAGAATAGGCGGAAAAGTCAAAGTAGATCTGCAGCGTGTAGACAAAGGCGTGATACCACGCGCCGGCAAAGCTTGCCGCGGCGCCGGGCAGTGCCTCGACCACCGCGCCGCAGAGATTGGCCAGCAGCACCTTTTTGGCAAGGCCGGCGATGAATCGCTCGATCCCGGCGCTGAAATCCTCAACGCTTGTCGTGCGCGCGTCGAGCTGCTGCTCGATGTCGGCGTACTGGACGATCGGGCCCGCGATCAGCTGGGGGAAGCAGCTGACGTACAGCAGCAGCTTCCAAAAGCTCTTCTGCACGCCCACCTTCCCGCGGTAGACGTCGATGGTATAGGTCAGCACCTGGAAGGTGTAAAAGGAAATCCCGATCGGCAGACGGATCTGCGGCGCCGCGACTTTCAGCGAAAGGAGAGCCGCCACGTTTTCAAAAAGGAACGAGAAATATTTAAAATAAAAGAGCAGCGCAAGCGACACGCCCACGCCGAGCGCGCAGGCCGCCTTGCGCCTGCGCGCATCCGTGGCCGCGCCGATGGCTCGCGCGCAGCAATAGTTCACCGCCGTCGAGCCGAGCATCGCCAGCACGCACACCGGCTCGCCCCAGGCATAGAACAGCAGCGACGCCGCGACCAGCACCGCGTTTTTCCCTCTCAGCCCAGGCGCCAGAAAGCACAGCAGCAGTACGATCGGCAGGAAGAGCAGCAGGAAGGTCATACTTGAGAAAACCACGTCAGCCTCCAGGAAAGAAATCGTTTTATTATAAACCGTCTCTGCCGTAAAATGAAGTCTTTTTACAAAAAAAGCCCCGTTTCAGGAAAACGGGGCTTTTTGTCATGCCGGATCTAATTGTCGGCGCGGTTATAGCCGTTCTTCATGTGTACGCTCGACTCGTACAGCACCTTACCCAGCGTGCCGGTGGTCTGCTCGCGCGCCATTTTGCAGAGCTTTTCGTTGGCCTCGGCGGCGAGGGAGAAGTCGCCCGTCTCGGTCATGCGGCGGTCGTACTCGCGCACGATCCGGCGCCCCTGGGTCATGACGGCGTTTTCATAGCGCTCGATGTGCTGGACGCAGCCGGGATAGTCGTGGTCGGCCAGCGTGCCGATCAGTCGGCTCGCCCAATAGTAATTTTCGGTCGAGACGTCGAGGGTCACGTCGGAGAGGTATTTCGGCAGCTTCGGCACGTTCGGATACACGGGCAGCATCGCGGCGAAGGCCGTCGAGCCGAAGCAGATCCACTCGAGAGCGCGGATCGCCGCCGGCATGCCGGGGCGGATCTGGCAGATCGAGGTGACGCCGGTGCGGTTGATGCCGATCGAGCGGTACCTGCCCCGCTTGCCGGTGTCGCGGCCGAGATAGGGATCAAATTCCGTGCCCTGATAGTGGCCGGAGAGCATATATTTTACATCCTCCACGGCGATCTTGCGGTCGGGTATAAAGGACCACGGGATGTTGTCGCTCTCGGGCGTGAACTCCGCGTTTTCGCCCTCCCAACGGTGGGAATACGGCGTGAGATAGCGCCCCATGAACCAGGCGCGCGGGGTGTTGTAGATGTGATCCATGTCGGTGTGCGAGCCGAAGACATCCCGCGGGTTGAAGGCGCCGTTTTGGTTGAGATCCAGATCGTTTTCCGCGATGAACGCCCGCAGATCCTTCGAGCAGAGATGCGCCTTTCCCTCGCCGAGCGCGTCGTCGAGATCAAAGGCGTCCATGCCGAACTGGTTGGGATTGACAACAACCACGTCGTCCGGCACGCGGCGCGCCATCCAGTGGTGGCCGCCGATGGTCTCCA
>DJYJ01000027.1:0-20517 GCA_002450075.1 Clostridiales bacterium UBA6981 | reverse complement strand
TCGTTGAAGGCGATGCCGTTGGATTCATAGGTGCCGTACTGCTCGAGCAGGGCGGCAAGCCGCTCCACGCCCTCGCGGGCAGTATGGATATAGGGCAGGACGAGCAGGACGATATCCTCCTCGCCGATGCCGCCGGGGATCTCCTTTTTGCGGCCCCCGGCCTTTTGCAGCTCGACGAGCGGATCGGCAGCGAGAACGCGGGGGTTGGAGGTGATGGTCTCGGTCGCGGTCATGCCGACGCCGGCTTCGTTGATGCCGGTAGCGGCCCAGACGCCGTTTTTGGGGTCTACGCTGGGGCAGGCCGTGCAGCGCATCGCGCCCTCCTCCAGCGGGATCGTAACGTGGGACAGGACGCTTTTGTATGTGCTCTTTCCCTTCTTCGGCTCGAGCACGATCATTTTTTTGACGTCAAAATGCCCGTCATCCGTGCGGGCAATCATCGTCGAACGGTCGTTGGACGCGGCCTTTCCGACCAGGACGGTAGTGCAGGACATGCGTTTTTCCTCCTTGTTTCGATGGCTTTCGTCTTGCATCATAGCACACTTTCAAAACCGGGACAACTTCTTTTCGGAAGCGTTGTCATCGGCAGGAAAAAGTGCTATTCTCTTGATAAGAACGATCTATGGGAGATCTCACATGGACGAAAACAGAACAAATCCATCGGAATATGAAGCGTCGCCGGAGCAGGTCGTCTTTCTCTCGCCGGAATTCCTGCAGGCGGCCCAGCAGAAGCAGGATCGGCTCAGTGCGATCCGTGCAGCGGCCGAGAGCGGCGACACGGCCGCGCTCTTTGAGCTGGGCGTCTATTCGCTCGGCGAGCTCGGTGGGCAGCCGCGCAACGCGGAAGAGGCCTTCCGCTGCCTCTCCCGGCTGCCGCACGACAACGCGGCGGGGCTGTTTTATCTCTCCTATTGCTATGATATGGGCGTAGGCACGGAGCGCGACCTCGCTAAGGCGGCCTCGCTGCTCTCGGAGTCGGCCGAGCTCGGCTACGCTCCCGCGATCAGCGCGCTGGGGCTGTGCTTTGAAAACGGCCGCGGCGTCGAGCGCGACGAGAAAAAGGCCGCGGAGCTCTATGCCCGGGCCGCCGAGCAGGACTATCCCCCCGCGATCTGCAACCTCGCGGTCTGCTACCGCGCCGGGATCGGCGTGGAGCAGGACCTCATCCGCGCCGCCTCTCTTTTTGCCCGCGCCGCCGAGCTGCATTTCCCCCGCGCGCAGCATCTGCTGGGTGTATGCTATGAGTTCGGCGAGGGCGTGCCGCTCGATCTGAAAAAGGCCTTTCTCCTCTATGAGGAGGCCGCGCGGCAGGACTATGCGGAGGGGATCTGCTCGCTGGGCGTGATGTACTTCAACGGCCGCGGGTGCGAGGAGGACAGAGAAAAGGCCTTTTCCCTCTTCCGCCGGGCAGCCGACATGGGGCTTGTACGCGCCCGGTTCATCACGGCACGCTGCTATGACAACGGCGACGGCGTCGAGCCCGATCCGGCTGAGGCCTTTCGCTATTACACGCTCGCCGCCGACGGCGGACACAGCGACGCGATGTTCCTCGCGGGGCTCTGCTGCGCCACCGGCCAGGGCACCGAGCGCGATCCGGCGCGGGCCGCAGCCTTCTGGCAGCGCGGCGCGGAGGCGGGAAACGTGCGCGCGATGGCGCACCTCGGCGTCTGCTACGAGGCCGGACGCGGCGTGGAGGAGGACATGGGAAAGGCCGTCGCGCTGTACCGCAAGGCGGCCGAGAAGGGCGGAGCCGAGGGGCAGTGTGATCTCGGCGCGCTCTACCGCGACGGCGTGGGCGTGGAGCAGAACGACGAAAAGGCCGTAGCGCTGTTCGAAAAGGCGGCAGAGCAGGGTCTGCCGCGCGCGCAGTTCCTGCTCGGGCTGCACTGTGAGGTCGGCCGCGGGATCGAAAAGGACCGCGAACGGGCCGCCTCCCTTTACCGCGCCGCCTCCGCGCAGGGTTACGTGCCCGCCACGCGGGCGCTCGGGCTGTGCTATGAGTGCGGCATCGGCGTGGAGACCAACGAGGAACGGGCGCGCTCGCTTTATGAAACGGCGGCGGAGCACGGAGACGTGCTTGCCATGCTCTATCTCGGCAACATGTATTATGCCGGGCGGGGCGGTGACGTTGAGCCGGAAAAAGCCGCCGCACTCTACCGCCGCGCCGCCGAGGAAGGAAGCGCGAGCGCGGCCTGCCATTACGCCTACTGCCTCGAAAAGGGCGTCGGTGTGGAGCAGGATCTCGGCGCGGCGCTTGAATGGTATAAACGCGCGGCCGACGACGGTGACGCCACCGCCGCTTACAATTACGCCGCTCTCAGTGAAAACGGCAGCGGCTGCGAAAAGGATCCGGCGCGCGCCGCGGCATATTATGAAAAGGCCTATGAGCTGGGCGACCGCAAGGCCGCCGCGAGGCTGGCCGAGCTCTATCGTACCGGAAAGGGCGTAAAGCGCGACCGGAAACGGGCGGCGGAGTGGCAGGAGAGGAGCATCGCAGATCCGAAGGTGCGGCAGCAGCGGCAGCACGCCAATGCCGTGGGGCACTGGATGCTGCGCGTGTGCGCCGACGCCGCCCTTGCCGGCTGCTTCCTCGCGGGGGTGACCGGGCTTTCGTATCCGCGCAGCCGCGAGGATCTCATCGGCGCGGTCTACCTCGGCACGGTTGCGCTGATCTTCCACGCGCTGGCGCTCTATATGCGGCCGAAGGAACAAAAACGCGCGCCGCGCGCCGTCCACATCGTGCTCGGCGCGGTGCTCGTGATCCTGCTCCTTGCCATTCTCAGCGTGTTCTGGGGCGGCGGGGTCGTCGATCCGGAGGACATCTGGATCATCGGCTGGATCGCCGCGATCGCCGCGCTGGCCCTCTACCGCGCATTCCGAAAACGATAAAACCGCAAAACAGCCACCCGGACGGGTGGCTGTTTTCTTCCTTTATTTTATTCTTTTTCCGCCAGCAGCTTTAAGATCTGCACGGCGTTCGACGCCGCGCCCTTGCGGATCTGGTCGCCGCAGCACCAGAGCGTCAGGCCGTTTTCGTCGGTCAGATCCTCGCGGATGCGGCCGACCCAGACGAGATCCTGGTCCGTGGTGTCAAGGGGCGTGGGATAGCAGCGGCCCTGGTAATCCTCGATCAGGCGCACGCCGGGGAAGGCGGCGACCGCGGCTCTGGCGTCCGCGACGGAGACCTTTTCCTTCGTGTGCAGCGTCACGGCGATCGAGTGGGAGCGCATGACCGGCACGCGCACACAGGTGCAGTTGACCTTCAGCTCGGGGCTGTGCAGGATGCGGCGGCCCTCGTTCTGCATCTTCATCTCTTCCTTGGTATAGTCGTTGCCGTAGGGCGCGTCGATAAAGGGGATGACGTTCATCGCGATCTGCGCGGCAAAGGTCTTGACCTCCGGCTGCTCCCCCTTTGCCAGGGCTGCCATCTGGGAATTGAGCTCGGCGATGCCGGCCTGGCCCGCGCCGGAGACGGCCTGGTAGGTGCAGACGATCATCTTTTCGATCGGCGAGAGTCCGGCGATGCCCGCGACGGCCATCAGCGCGATGATCGTGCAGCAGTTGGGGTTTGCGATCAGGCCGCTGTTGTCAAAGGCGTCCGCGCCGTTGATTTCCGGCACGACAAGGGGGACGTCCGGCTCGAGCCGGAAGGCGGCGCTGTTGTCGATGTACACCGCGCCGCTTTTCCGGATCGCGGGGGCAAAGCGGCGGGACATGTCGCCCTCGACCGCGCCGAGCACGAAATCGAGCCCTTCAAAGCTCTCGTCCGTCGCAGCCTGGATGGCCACGTCCTGTCCCTGGAAGCGGATCAGGCTGCCTGCGCTGCGCGCGCTTGCGAGCGGACGGAGCTCCGCGACGGGGATATCATACTCCTCCAGGATCTTGAGCATCTCCTGGCCGACGGCGCCGGTCGCGCCGAGTACGCCGATTTTGAGTTTTTTCATGAATGGTTCTCCTTTCCTCACCCTGCGAAGCCGTTGTACAAAACGCGGATCGCCGTTTCAAAGTCCTTGTTGTCCACGCCGACGGTGATCGCCAGCTCATCCGCGCCCTGTGCGATCGTGCGGATATTGACGCCGCTCTCGCCGAGCGCCTGGAACAGGCGGCCGGAAATGCCGGGGCGGGAGCTCATCTTGCGGCCGACGGCCGCGACGAGCGCGATGTCGTCCTGTACGCGGACGTCGTCGGGACGGCAGGTCTTGCGGATGTCGGCCAGCACGTCATAGAGCGCGTCGCCCATCGCGTTCGTGCCCGACACCAGCGCAAAGCTGTCAAGCCCCAGCGTGATATGCTCGACAGGTGCGTGGTAGCGGTCCATGATCTCCAGCGCCTGGCAGAGCGTGTGGTTGGCGTTCATGTTGCGCTTGGCCACCGTGATGATCGTAAAGTCGCGCTTGCCGGCGATGCCGGTGATGAAGCGCTCGCCGTCGTCACGGTCGTCCGCATCGCCGACGATCAGCGTGCCGGGGTCGTCGGGGCGGTTGGTGTTGCGGATGTTAAGGGCGATGCCCTTTTCCTTGACCGGCTCGATCGACTCCTCGTGCATGACCGAGGCGCCCATAAAGGCCAGCTCGCGCAGCTCGGCATAGGTGACCTTTTCGATCGGACGGGGGTTGTCAACGATCCGCGGATCTGCCATCAGGATGCCGGAGACGTCCGTCCAGTTTTCATACACGTCCGCTCCCGCCGCGGCCGCCGCCAGCGCGCCGGTGATGTCGCTGCCGCCGCGGCTCATGACCTTGATCTTGCCGGTGGGCAGGCGGCCGTAAAAGCCCGGGATCAGGATCCGGCCGTGCTCCGAGAGCGCGGCGGCGATGGCCCGGTCGGTCTTTTCACGGTCGAGCTGGCCGTCAAAGCCGAAGAAGATGCAGTCTGCGGCATCGACAAAGGCATAGCCGAGATATTCGGCCATCAGCCGCGCCGTGAAGTATTCGCCGCGGGAGACCAGCTCGTCGACGCTCATGCTGCGGTCGAGCCGCGCGCGCAGCGCCTCCATCTCGCCCTCGACGTCATAGCCGAGCCCCAGCTCGCTGCGGATCCGGGCAAAGCGCTGCTCGATGGTCTGCAGGATCTCGTCGCAGGACACGCCGTAGGTCAGATGCGCGTGGCAGAGATATAAAAGATCCGTCAGCTTGTGGTCGTCCGCGCTGCGCTTGCCCGCAGCCGAGACGACGACGATGCGCCGCGAGGGGTCCGCTTCTATTATACTTTTAACTTTTTTGAATTGTTCCGCACCGGCGACGGAGGAGCCGCCGAATTTCGCAGCCTTGAGCATTCTCTCAACCCTCCATTGCGGCAAAGAACACCGCAGCCCCGCCGAGGCGCAGTTCCTTTGCCTTTGCGTGCATCTCGGTGACGGCTATCTCCTCCGTCACGCCGCGCACCACGTTGCCGTCGAGCTCCTTTTCCGCAAAGGGAAGGCTGTCGGCGCAAACCTCCGGCAGACGGACGTAATAGCGTTTTTTCACGGCGCTGTTGTCCGCCGCGACGCGCACGCAGGACGCCTTCATCATCTCGCGGCGGCCGTGGAGGATGTCGCTGATGTCGCGCACGACGGCGGAGGCCGTCGGGAAGCGGCCGGCGCCCTGGCCGATAAAGATGATGTCGCCGGCGTTCTCGCCCCGGTATTTGGCCATGTTGAAGTTGTTGAGCACCGAGGCCTCCGGCGACGAGGCCGGCAGCAGGCAGGGCTGGACGAAGGCATAAATTGAGCCGTTTTCGCTCTCTCCCCCGCTGACGAGCAGCCGCAGCACCAGGTCCTTTGCCTGGAAATGCTTTACATCCTCGGCCGTGACCGATTCGATCCCTTCGAGCGAAAAGCCGTCGCACGGCAGCTTGTCATAGGCTACCGCGCAGCCGAGCATGATTTTTCTCAGCGCATCGAGCCCGGAGACGTCCGCCGTCGGGTCGGCCTCGGCATAGCCGAGATACTGGGCCTCCCGGAGCGCCTCGGCATAGTCCATACTGCGGCGCTGCATCGCGTCGAGCATGAAGTTGGTCGTGCCGTTGAGGATGCCGCCGATGGAGAGGATCCTGTCGCTCTCGGCGGCAAGGGCAAGATTGTGCAGGAAGGGCACCGCGCCGCCGCAGGCCGCGCTGAAGAGAAAGCCCACGCCCTTTTCCGCCGCGAGCGAAGCCAGCTCCGGCCCGTGCGCGGCAACGAGCGCCTTGTTTGAGGTCACGACATGCTTACCCGCGCGCAGCGCGGCGGACACATAGCTGTAAGCCGGCTCGAGTCCGCCCATGACCTCGGCCACCGCGTCCGTCTCCGGATCGGCGCAGATCTCCTCGATCGATGTGACCTTGAAGGGCTTGTCCGCCTTGCCGGGCCGGACGAGCACATAGCGCAGCTCCAGTCCCGGCGCCGCCTCAAGCATCGAGCAGACGCCGACGCCGACTGTTCCGTATCCCAAAACCGATACTTTCATCTATCTGTTCCTTCTTTCTGTAAATCCGCGATAAAAAGACACTTGTATTTTGTACGCGAACAGTGTATCATGGGGACATGTCTAAATGCAAGCTTTTCTTTCCTTTTCCACAAAAGGGTAGAAATCTTTGACGATCCGGCGTATGATATTGGGCATATGAAACAATGGGAGGGATGCGGCATGGTATATATCAGCACGCGGGGCGGCGCCTCAGCCGGTGCGGCGGAGGCTGTCCTGTGCGGGATTGCGGCGGACGGAGGGCTGTTCGTCGACCCCTCGCTCGCTCAGAACGCCTTTGACTGGCGGCGCTGTCTGACGCTGGACGCGCTCGGGATCCAGACCATGCTGCTGAAGCATCTGCTGCCGGACATCGACGGTATGGACGAGCTCTGCCGCCGCGCGTATGTCGGAAAATTTGAGACGGATGAGCTTACACCGCTTGTCAAGGTCGGAGAGGACTATGTGCTGGAGCTCTTCCGCGGCCCGACAGCCGCGTTCAAGGACGTGGCGCTTTCGATGCTGCCGCAGCTCGTCACCGCGGCGCGCGCGCAGCGCGGCGAGAGAGGCGAGTGCGTCGTGCTGACGGCGACCTCCGGCGACACCGGCAAGGCCGCCCTCGAGGGCTTTCACGACGTTGCCGGTACGCGCATCTTCGTCTTTTATCCCCACGGCGGCGTCAGCGCGATCCAGCGCGCCCAGATGGTCACGCAGGAGGGCAAAAACGTCACGGTCTGTGCCGTGCGCGGCAACTTTGACGACTGCCAGACGGGCGTGAAGCAGGCCTTTGCCGCGCTCGCCGGCGACGAAGAGCTTCTTCGCCGCGGGATCTCGCTCTCGAGCGCGAACTCGATCAACATCGGTCGTCTCGCGCCGCAGCTGGGCTATTATTTCATCGCCTATGCCGAGCTGCTCCGTGAAGGGAGGATCACGCTCGGCGACAAGGTGGACTTTGTGGTGCCGACCGGGAACTTCGGCGATATCCTGGCGGGCTGGATGGCCAAGCGGCTGGGTCTGCCGGTCGGGCGGCTTGTCTGCGCGTCGAACGCCAACCGCGTCCTGACGGACTTTTTTGAGACCGGCGTCTATGACCGGCGGCGTGACTTTTTCCGTACCGACTCCCCCTCGATGGATATTCTGGTCTCGTCGAATCTCGAGAGGCTCCTCTTCTATGTCTCCGACGGAGACTGCGCGCTGGTCCGCTCCTGCATGGAGCAGCTCGCGCGGGAGGGCTTTTACCGCTTCCCGGAGGAGCTGATGGAAAAGCTGCGCACGGAATTTTCCGCCTATTGCTGCACCGACGCCGAGGGCGCGGAGACGATCGGCCGCCTCTGGCATGAAGAGGGCTATCTCTGCGACCCGCACACTGCCGTCGCCGTGCGCGCCGCGCGGGACTATCGCCGGGAGCGGCCGGGCGACACGCCGCTCGTCATCCTCTCCACCGCTTCGCCCTATAAATTCCCCGGCGCCGTGCTCGCCGCGATCGGCGGAAGGGCGGAGGGCGACGAATATGCGCAGATGGACGCGCTTGCTTCCCTTACCGGCGTGCCGGTCCCGCGCGGACTTGCCGCGCTGCGGGAGAAGGACGTGCTGCATCGCGACGTGATCGGGATCGGCGAGATGATCCCGTATATCAAGACAAAACTATCGGAGGAACTATTATGATCGTGCGTGTACCTGCCAGCTCCGCCAATCTCGGCCCGGGCTTTGACAGCTTCGGCATCGCCTGGCAGCTTTATAATGAGATCAGCTTTCAGCTTGCCGAGGAGACGGAGATCCTCGGCTGCAACGAGGCCTATCGGAACGAGGACAACCTGGCGCTGCGCGCCTACCGGCGTGTGCTGGAGCGCTGCGGCGTCCGAGAGGAGGGCGGCGTCTCGATCCGCTTCGGCAAAACCTCCATCCCCGTCTCGCGCGGGCTCGGCTCCTCCGCGGCGCTGATCACCGCGGGCGTGATGGCGGCAAACGAGCTGTATGAGCTCGGTCTCTCGCGCGAGAGGCTGTTCCTGCTCGCCACCGAGGTCGAGGGGCATCCCGACAACGTCGCGCCCGCGCTCTACGGCGGGCTGAGCGTTTCGGCCATGGCCGGAGGGCGCGCGGTGACGCGCCGCTTCCCTGTGAGCGACAAGCTGTTTTTCACGGCGCTGATCCCGCCGTTTGAGCTGTCTACGGCGCTGGCGCGCAGCGTCCTGCCCGAGAGCGTCTCCCGCGCGGACGCGGTGTTCAACGTCTCGCGCGGTGCGCTGGTGCTGCGGGCACTGGGCGACGGCGACGCGGAGCTGCTCGCCTTTGCGATGGACGACCGCATCCACCAGTCCTATCGCGCGACGCTGATCGACGGCTTTTCCGCCGCGCGTATCGAGGCGCAGGAGTGCGGCGCGGCCGCGCTCTGCATCTCCGGCGCGGGGCCGACGCTGCTGTGCGTGTCGGACAGGCCGGACTTTCCTTCAAGGATGGAGACGTCGCTTTCGCTGACGCTGCCCGGCTGGGAGATGAAGGAGCTGACGCCCGATCTCGACGGCGCCAAGATCGCCGCGCTGTGAGCCCCCAAGACATGCAAAAAGTCCCTGATCGTGTCGATCAGGGACTTTTTGCTGTCCAATACGCTTACGGGGGTTTTTATTCTTCGCTCTGCTTTTCCGCTCCGTCGGAGGGGGCGTTCTTTTCTGCCTGTGGGGCCGTGCCCGGCTCAGCGTCGCTTTGCTTTCCCTCTTCGCCCTTGTTCTCCCCGGCGTAGCCGTCGATCATCGAGATCTTGCGCGCGGGACGCTCGATCGTCTTGTCCGCGGCGGCCTTCTTCGCATCCTTCGCGGAGGTGGGCATAAACTCGTGATGCTCGAAGTAATAGTTGAACTCGTCGACCTCCATCGACTCGTGCACGAGCAGATATTCCGCGATCGCGACCAGCTCGTCGCGGTGCGCCGAGAGGATCTCCTCGCATCTGGCGGCGGCCTCGTCGAAGATGCGCTTGACCTCCTCGTCGATCAGCGCGGCGGTCTCCTCGGAATAGCTCTTGGTCGTGCCGAAGTCGCGGCCGATGAAGATGCTGCGGTCCGAGCTGTCATAGGTGATCGGGCCGAGCTTCTCGCTCATACCGTAGACCGTGACCATGTTGCGCGCGATGTTGGTCGCCTGCTGAATGTCGTTCGAGGCGCCGGTGGAGATGTCGTCGAGGAACAGCTTTTCGGCCGTGCGGCCGCCGAGCGCCATGACGATGTTTTCAAACATTTCGGATCTGGACTTGAAGTTCTCCAGATCCTCGTCGGGGCGGAAGAGCGTAAAGCCGCCCGCGCCGCCGCGCGGAATGATCGTGATATAGTGCACGGGGTCGACGTGCGTCAGATAATGCCCCGCCACGGCGTGGCCGGCCTCGTGATAGGCCGTCAGACGCTGGGCGCGGGAGGACATCTTGCGGCTCTTTTTCTCCGGGCCCATTTGGACCTTCAGGATCGCCTCGTCCACATCCTCCATCGTGATGAAGCGGTGGCGCCGGCGCACGGCCAGGAGCGCCGCCTCGTTCATCAGGTTTTCAAGATCCGCGCCGGCAAAGCCGGGCGTGCCCTTGGCGATGGAGTTGAGGTCCACATCCTCGGCAAGCTGCTTGCCGCGCGCGTGGATCTTCAGGATCGCCTCGCGGCCGCGGATATCCGGCAGGCCGACATAGACCTGGCGGTCAAAGCGGCCGGGACGCAGCAGCGCCTGGTCGAGGATGTCCGCGCGGTTGGTCGCCGCCATGACGATGACGCCCTCGTTGTTGGAAAAGCCGTCGAGCTCGACGAGCAGCTGGTTGAGCGTCTGCTCTCGCTCGTCGTTGCCGCCGCCGAGGCCGCTGCCTCTCTGACGGCCGACGGCGTCGATCTCGTCGATGAAGATGATCGCCGGGGCAACCTTCTTGGCCTGGTCAAACAGATCGCGGACACGGCCCGCGCCGACGCCGACATACAGCTCGACGAAATCGGAGCCCGAGATCGACAGGAACTGGACGTTCGCCTCGCCCGCAACGGCCTTGGCCAGCAGGGTCTTGCCCGTGCCCGGAGGGCCGACGAGCAGCACGCCCTTGGGGATGCGCGCGCCCATCGCGGTGTAGGCCTTGGGATCCTTCAGAAAATCGACGATCTCCGAAAGCTCCTCCTTCTCCTCGTCGCAGCCCGCGACGTCGGCAAAGGTCTTTTTGTCCTTTTCCTCGCTGCCGAGGCGCGTGCGCGCCTTGCTGAACTTGGTAAAGCCGCCGGCGCCGCCGCCCGCCTGCTTCATCATCGACGACCAGAACCACATCGCCAGCGCGATGAGGATGAGATACGGCAGAAGGCCGACCCACCACGGGACGACGAAGCCCTCTTTGTAATCATAGGTTTCGATGATCTTGGCGTCATGCTGCACGGCGATCAGCTCGTGAAAGTCTTCATAGAAAACGGAAAAGCTGTAGAGCGAAACCGTTTTCGTCTCGGTGATCTCCTCGCCCTCGCTGTCCTTTTCGTCGGTGCGCAGCTCGAGGACGATCTCGTCGCCGCGGGTGACGAAGGACTTGACCTTTTCGGCCTTGAAAAGGTCAACGAGGTCGGAATAGACCAGTTCCTCCTGCTTTTTCCCGCCGAGCATCGAAAAAATCGTCGCGGCGAGGATCACCAGGATCAGAACATAAAAGCCGATCTCTCTTTGTCTGTTGCGTTCAGGTTTCAAGCGTGGGTCACATCCTATCTAAGCACGTTGGCTTGTCTGTGCGGTGTTTTATGAATATATTTCGCTTTTGAGCACACCGATATACGGCAGATTGCGGTAGCGCTGGTTATAGTCGAGGCCGTAACCGACGACGAAGGCGTCGGGCACCTCAAAGCAGGAATAGTCCGCGTAAATATCCGCCTTGCGGCGCGAGGGCTTGTCCATCAGCGTTGCGATCGTGATGGAGGCCGGCTTGCGGACCATCAGATAGTTCTTCAGATAATTGAGCGTCACGCCCGAGTCGAGGATGTCCTCGACGAGGATGACGTGGCGGCCCTCGATCGGGGCGGAGAGGTCCTTGTCGATGCTGACCGCGCCGGTGGAGGTCGTCCCCTTATAGGACGAGACGGCCATGAAGTCCATCGAGCACTTGACGTCCACATAGCGCATCAGATCCGCCATGAAGATGAAGCAGCCCTTGAGTACACCGATGAACACCGGGTCCTTGTCCTGAAAATCCCGTGTGATCTGGGCGCCGATCTCGGCGACGCGCTTTTGGATCTCTTCTTCCGAGATCAGAATATCCTGAATATCTTTCTCCATAAATCCCCCAAAAAGTTATTGTTTTTTGATCATAATAAGAAGCTCTCCGCCGCTGCCGTCCGGCAGGCAGCGCTCGGAAACGCCGAAGGGCGGGACGAGCACGATGCCCTTTTCGTCGCGGAAGACCGGTGTCAGACGCTTTTCCCGGCCTGTCATCCCCCGCTCGGCAAAGAGCGATTTGAGCGTTTTGGTGCAGCCGCGGTGCGCGACGCGATAGCGTTCGCCCGGCCGCGGCGAGGAGAAGGAGATCTTCCCGCCTATACTCTCATATTTCAGACGATAAGTCTTGAACGAGTTGTGAATTTCTGCCTCCCCCGCAAGCGCGCAGCGGATCTCCAGTCCGGCTTCTGGGAGCACGACGCTCTGCCCCGGGACAAGCTCCGTCTCCGGGAGGTCGGCGACGTCGTCGGGATCGATCATCAGCCGTCCCCGCTCGCAGAGCACGCGGTGTCCGGGCACGAAGAGCTCGCGCCGCTCGCTGCCGCGGCAGAGCGCGAGCACCGCCGAAACATGCTTCTCCTCCGCGCCGGGACCGAGCAGCGCGTGCACGACGCGGCTCGAAACGGCCTCATGCAGCGCCATCAGCTCCGCAGTCGGCAGCCCGTCGCCGCCGTCATGCGCCCGGATAAAGGCCTTCGCCTGTGCGGAAAGGAAGTCCTCGTCGCGCCGCAGCTGCGCGGCGGTACGCGCGGCGGCGGCGGAAAAGGCGGGATTGAGCTCGTGCAGCACGGGCATGACCGTGCGGCGGATGCGGTTGCGGCGGATCGCCTCGTCCGTATTCGAGCTGTCCTCGACGTGGGGCGTGCCGGTCTCGTCCAAAAGCTGTTCGATCTCCGCGCGCGTGAGCCCCAGCAGCGGCCGGATGATCTTCCCGCGCCGCGGCGGGATGCCGCAGAGCCCCGCGGCGGACGCGCCGCGCGCGAGATTCAGGAGCATCGTCTCGGCGTTGTCGTCGGCGTTGTGGGCGGTCGCGATAAGGTCATAGCCCTCCCGCGCGGCGACGCGTTCGAGAAAGGCATAGCGCAGCTCCCGCGCCGCCTCCTCGAGCCCCAGGCCGTTTTCGGCGGCATGGCGCGGCACGTCGGCATGCTCCGTAAAGCAGGGGATGCCGCGCGCGGCGCAGTAGTCGGAGACAAAGGCGCAGTCGCGCAGACTCTCCCCGCCGCGGATGCCGTGCTCGAAGTGCGCGGCGGCGACGGTATACACACCGAGGCCGCACAACAGCGAGAGCAAACACATCGAATCCGCCCCGCCTGACACGGCGCACAGCACGCGAGACCCCTCGGGCGGCAGCAGGAGCTTTTCTTTCAGCTCATCCCTCATCGTCGCGGTATTTCTCCACGCTGTAGAAGGTGGTGTACTCCGGCACCCAGGTCAGGTTGACCGTGCCGGTCTGGCCCTTGCGGTTTTTCAGCACGATCGCCTCGGCCAGGTTCGGGTTTTCGCATTCGCGGTTGTAATAGCCGTCGCGGTACAGGCCGATGACGACGTCGGCGTCCTGCTCGATGGCGCCGGATTCGCGCAGGTCAGAGAGCATCGGGCGCTTGTCCTGGCGCGCTTCGTTGGCACGCGACAGCTGCGAGAGGCAGATGACCGGCACATTCAGCTGCTTGGCCATGATCTTGAGCATGCGGCTGATGTCGCTGACGGCCTGGGTGCGGCTCTCGTTCGACCAGCTGTGGCCGCTGCCGGCCGACTGCATCAGCTGGAGATAGTCGATGACGACGAGGTCGAGATCCTTGACCATGCGGCACTGGGCGTTCATGTCCGAGACCGTGAGCGTGGGGTTGTCGTCGATGAGGATCGGCGACTCGCTCAGCGTGTTGGCCGCGGCGGCGACGTCGCGCCACTGCTGCTCGGTCAGCTGGCCGGTCAGCAGATTCTGCGACGGGACGAGCGAGGCGCGGGAGAGCAGACGGCTGACCAGCTGCTCGCGCGACATTTCCAGCGAAAACATCGCGACCTTTTTGTGCTGGGTCATGGCGACGTTCAGCGCCATGTTCAGCGCGATGCTCGTCTTGCCCATGCCGGGGCGCGCCGCGATGAGGATCAGCTCCGATTTGTTCAGACCGAGGATCATGTTGTCGAGATCCGGCAGGCCCGTGGACAGGCCGGGGATCCTGCTGCCGGAGGAGGCCGCCTCGCTCATCGCGTCGAAGACGTTTTGCATGACGTAGCGGATCTCCTTGAGCCCGCTCGTGCCGCGTCCCTCCCGCAGGGCGTACATCTTGGCCTCCGCCGCCTCGAGGACGCTGTCGGCCTCGCCGCTGCCCTCGTAGACCATGGTGTTGATCTCGTCCGCCACGGTGCTGATCGAGCGCAGCAGCGCGCGGTCGCGGACGATGGCGGCGTACTCCATCGCGTTGGCCGAGGTGGGCGTGACGCGGATGATCTCGGCGAGGTAGCCGGGCGTATTGTCGTCGCCGACGCCGCGGACCTTCATCTGGTCGAGCACCGTGACCGGGTCGACCGTCTGGCCGTAGGAGAACATGGCAACGATCGTTTCAAAGATATCGCGGTTGGCGCGGACATAGAACTCGTCCGGCCGCAGCTTTTTGATGACCTCCGCGATGCAGCGCGGGTCGATCAGCATCGAGCCGATCACCGCCTGCTCCGCCTGGGAGGAATAGGGGATCTTCTTCCCCAGCAGTTCGTCCATACCGTGTTCCTTTTATTCCTCGACGACCAGCAGATTGATCGTTCCGCTGACCTCATAGCCCAGCTTGGCCTTGACCGTGTAGGCGCCGAAGGTCTTGATCGGGTCGCCCTGGACGATCTTGTTCTTTTCGATGTCGATGTCGAACTGCTCCTTCAGCGCCTTGCTGATCTCGGCGGAGGTGACGGCGCCGAAGAGCTTCCCCGCCCCGCCCGCCTTGGCGCGGACGATGACCTGGACACCCTCGAGCTTCTTCGCGTTTTCCACGGCCTGCGCCTTCTCCAGCTCGATCTGGCGGGCTCTGGCCTTTTCCTTGAGCTTCAGGGCGTTGATGTTGTCCGCGGTCGCCTCGCTCGCGAGCTTGCGCGGCAGGAGATAGTTGCGCGCGTAGCCGTCGGAGACCTCCTTGAGCTCGCCCTTCTTGCCCTGACCTCTTACGTCGGTGTTGAAGATCACTTTCATGGTTCTTCCCCTTTCCGTTTGATGCTTGTTGATCGGATGATCGTTATTGATCGAGATACTCGTCGATGGCCGCGTGCACGCGCGCGACGACGCTCTCGAGGTCGGTTTCTTCAAATTGCGCCGCGGCTGCGCTGCGGTTGCCGCCGCCGCCCAGCTTTTCCATCAGGATCTGCACATTGATCTCGCCGATCGAGCGCGCCGAGGCGTAGATGTTGCCCTTGCCGTCGGGTGAGATGACGATCGACGCCTCAACGCCGGAGATGTTCAGCAGCTCGTCCGCGGCCTGGGCCGCCACGACGCGGTTCTGCGCCTCCTCGGGGGCGGCGATGGCGATGTTGCGGTAAAGCTCGGCGTTCTGCATGATGCGGTAGCGCGCGACCGTATCCTCCATGTCGTTTTGGAGCAGGCGCTTGACATAGGTCGTGTCGGCGCCGCAGCGGCGCAGATAGGCCGCCGCGTCAAAGGTGCGCTCGCCGGTGCGGATCGTAAAGCTCTTGGTGTCGAGCACGATGCCGGCAAGCAGCGCCTCGGCCTCGCACTTGATGATGTCGCTCGGCTCGGCGACCTCCTGCAGCACCTCGGTGATCAGCTCGCAGGCCGAGGAGGCGTACGGCTCGATAAAGGCGAGGGCGGCATTCTGGATATAGGTCGCGGCGACGCGGTGATGGTCGATGACGGCGACGCGGTTGCAGGCCGCGAGCAGATCGGGGTCCTCCACCCGCTCCGGGCGGTTGACATCGACGACAACCAGAAGCGTCCGTCCGTCGGCGCGCAGCATCGCCTCGGTCTTGTTCATAAAGATGTCTTTATATTCCGGCTGCTGGCGCAGCATGTCGAGCAGACTTTTTGCCGCGTTCTTTTCGAGATCCGTGACAATGTTCACACGGACGCCGAACTTGCGCGCCAGGCAGCACACGCCGACGGCAGAGCCGATCACGTCGAGATCCGCAAAGCGGTGGCCCATGACGAGCACGCGCGAGGAATCGCGCACAAGCTCGGCCAGCGTGGTGGCCATGACGCGGGATTTGACCTTGGTCCGCCGCTCGACCTCGCCGCCGCGGCCGCCGTAAAAGTCGAAGTTCAGGCGGTTTTTGATCACGGCCTGGTCGCCGCCGCGCGAGAGGGCGAGCTCGGTCGCCACCTGGGCGAACTGCATCGCCTCCTGCAGGCTCTGGCCGTCCACGCCGAGCCCCAGGGAGAGCGTGGCGTTCACGCCCGCAGGGCTGACAACCTGGTGAACCTCTTCAATGATGGAGAATTTTCCTTCCTTGAGCGCGTCGAGGTAGCGCCGCTCGAGCACGAAGATATAGCGGTCGCGGTCATAGCGCCGCAGGATCGCCTTGCGCTCGTCCGCCCACTGGGTCAGCTTGTCGTCGACCGCGTCGCGCAGGTCGTTCTTGATGCGCTCGGGCTGGTTCTTCGTCAGCTCGTCGAGGTTGTCGATCACGATCACGCCGGCGACCGGGCGGCTGTTTTCAAATTCGACGCGGATGCTGTCATACTCGGTCACGTCGACCCAATAGGTGATACCCATGAAGGCGCTCTGCTCGTCGGAGTGCTCCGAACGGATGATATTGCCGTGGAGCTGGTACTTTCTGCCGTTGATCTCCAGGAGACCCGGATACTGGGTCTTGCCCTCGAGCAGCCATTTGCCCGTAAAGCCCGGCACGGTGTCGGCGATGCTGGCGTCGAGGCGCGTGCCCGTTTTGCCGCACATGGCAAAGAACATTTCGTTGCCCCAGACGATGCGCGAGTCGGCCAGATGGAAGACCGCGATCGGCAGCGGGAAGTTCATCAGCGTGTTGTTCTTGGCGTTTTCGGTGTCATAGGTCACCGATTCGATATAGGCTGCCAGCTGCTTTTCACGCCGGCGGCGCATGATGACGGTATAGATGATCAGCAGCAGGATGACCCCGCCTTCGGCCATCGCGAGGGTAAACATATCCAGATCATAGACCTTGAAGAAAAGAGTCGCCGCCGCGAAAAGCACGAGAAAGACCAGATACAGTCTCGAGCCCGGCTCGGCAAGGCGCTTGAGGGTGTTGTTCATGGTGATCCGTCCTTTGCTTTCTCTTCCGTTTGGGAAAAAAGCTGCTGTGAGCTGTTATTGATATAGTAAGCGATAGTATATTATAGCAAAAGCGCCTTTACTTTACAAGGGAGCAATGCGGCGGCGCGGGCAAAAATATTTTCCCGCGCCGCGGCTCATACTAAATGCACACAAGAAAGAAAAAGAGGTGCGATCATGAAGGCGGTCATACTCGCCGGCGGCGAGGGAACACGGCTCAAGGCCGTTACGGGCAGCACGCCAAAGCCCCTTGTGCCGCTGCTCGGGCGGAGCATGATGGAGCATATCCTGCGGCTCCTGCGGCGCTGCGGCTTTACGGAGGTGTGCGCGGCGCTGCGCTATCACGCGGCGGATTTTGAAAAAGCGTTTTCGGACGGCTCGTCTCTGGGGCTGCGGCTTTGCTACCGGGTGGAGGACGAGCCGCTCGGGACGGCGGGCGCCGTGAAAAACTGCGAGGATTTTTACGGAGACGAGGACTTTCTGCTCATCTCCGGCGACGCGGCCTGCGATTATGATCTCGCGGCGCTCGCCAAAGAGCACCGTGCGCGCGGCGCGGCCGTGACCGTGGCGCTCGCGCGCGAGAGCGTGCCGCTGCGCTTTGGCCTGGCCGTGACGGACGCGGCGGGAGACATCCGCGGCTTTGTCGAAAAGCCGGACTGGGGGCGGGTCGTGAGCGATCTTGTCAACACCGGGATCTATGTGCTCTCGCCCCGTGCGATGGCGCGCGTACCGCGCGGCGTTCCCTTTGACTTTGCGCGGGATCTCTTCCCGCTGCTGCTGCGGGAGGGCGAGAGGCTTGCCGGCGTTGCGTGCGAGGGCTACTGGTGCGACGTCGGCACGCCGGCAAGCTATTACCGCTGCTGCGTCGACGCGCTGGAGGGGCGGCTGAGGCTTGAGCTGCCCGAGGCGTTTTCCTCTCCTCGCGAGACGCCCGAAGAGCGGCGTGAGCAGGCGTCTGCGATCCGGGATTTCCCCTGCCGCGACCGCGCCGCGACGATGGCGGCGCTTTCCTCCCTGATGCTGGAGATGGGCGCCGACTATTCCGACGGCATCCGCTTCCCGCTCGCAGCGGGAGGGGTGCACATCTTTCCCCGCACCGAAAAGAGCGCCGTGGCCGTCGCCGTCGACGCGCCGGACGCGGAGTTTGCAGCCTCACTGGCTCTGGACGCCGGGGAGATCATCAAAGCGCTGGATCTGTAATTTACAAGCGTCCCTCTTTGCGGTATAATGGCCGTAAAGAGGGATTTTTGTTTGCGCTTTACAAAACAAGGAGGGAATAACGCATGGATGTGGAAAAAACCATACGCAATCTGAAGCTGCGCGGCTACAGCGTCAAGCACTTTGCGACCGGCGAGGAGGCGGCGGCCTATCTCGACGCACAGATCGACGGCACCACGGTCGGCATCGGCGGGTGCATGACGGCGAAGGAGCTGGGGCTGTATGACAGGCTCGCGGCGCACAACGAGGTGTTCTGGCACTGGATCGTGCCGGGGCCGGAGACGATCGAAAAGGCCAACGCCGCCGCGGTGTATATCTCCAGCGCCAACGCGATGACCGAGGGCGGCGAGATTCTGAACATCGACGGCAACGGCAACCGTCTGGCCGGACAGGTCTACGGCCGGAAGCGGCTCTTCATCGTCGCGGGCACGAACAAGATCTGCCCCGACTTTGAAAGCGCGCTTTCGCGGGCGCGCAATGTTGCCGCCACGCGCAACGCGCTGCGCTTCGAGGCGAAAAAAACGCCCTGCAAGCTTGACGGCAAATGCCACGACTGCCGCAGCGCGGACAGGATCTGCAACGCACTGCTCGTGCTGTGGGCGCCGATGGGCGGCATGACGAGTGAAATCATTTTGATCGACGAGGAGCTGGGGTACTGATATGAGTATTGTCAGAAGAAACGGCGAGGAGAAGGTCCTCCGCAAAAAGATGTTCGGCGGCGAGGGCGAGGCCGAGATGCACGTGATCCTCGACGGCGAGGCGGAGATGTACGGAAAAGGGCGGGTGTTCAACCGCGTCGTGCTCGCTCCCGGGGCCGAGGTCGCCTGGCACGTCCATCACGGCGACGGCGAGTGCTATTATGTTCTCAAGGGCGAGGGCACATACAGCGACAACGGCACCGTCATCACGATGCACCCCGGCGACATGAGCTTTGTCGGCGACGGCGAGGGGCACTCGATGAAGAACAACGGCAGCGAGGATCTCGAAATGATCGCGCTGATCCTGTACGTATAATACTTTTCCCTGATTAAAAGCTTTAATCAGGGAAGTCATGTTGTTCTGGTATAAAAAGCAAAAACGCACTATGGGATCGCGGCGGGCGGATTCTGTCCGCCCCTGCGATTTTTTAAGGAGGTTCTCCCCTGTGAAGGCTGACAGAGGCTATCCGAAATGTATCATCACCGCCAAGGGCACGCGCT
This sequence comes from Clostridiales bacterium UBA6981, assembly GCA_002450075.1. Taxonomy (GTDB): domain Bacteria; phylum Bacillota; class Clostridia; order Oscillospirales; family Oscillospiraceae; genus Limivicinus. The sequence continues at coordinate 1,227 of DJYJ01000027.1, read as the reverse complement.
GGGTCGAGGGCGGCCACCCCTGGATCTATGCCGAGGAGGTGCTGCGCGAAGAGGGCGCGTGCGAAAACGGCGCACTGTGCGACGCGGTGAGCGAAAAGGGAAAATATCTCGGCACCGGTTTTCTCAGCCGGGAGAGCAAGATCCGGCTGCGCCTCCTCTCGCGCAACGCCAACGACCGCTTTGACGAGGCCTTCTGGCGGCGGCGCATCCGCTATGCCTGGGATTACCGCAAGAGCGTGATGGCGCCGGAGGATCTGGGCTGCTGCCGTGTGATCTTCGGGGAGGCCGACGGTTTTCCCGGGCTGACGGTCGACCGCTTTTCGGATATCCTCGTCGTCCAGACGCTCTCCGTCGGGATGGAGCGGATCAAGGACCTGCTCTTCCCGCTGCTCCTCGGTGAGCTGCGCGCGGACGGGCAGGAGATCGGCGGCATCTTCGAGCGCAACGACGTCGCGATCCGCGCGCTCGAGGGCATGGAGCAGTACAAGGGCTGGTGGGGCGGCGGGCACCCCGAGAGCCCCGTCACGGAGATCTGTGAAAACGGCGTCTATTATGCCGTTGACGTTGAAAACGGGCAGAAAACGGGCTTTTTTCTCGACCAGAAGTACAACCGTCTGGCGGTGGCGCGGCTGGCGAAGGGCAAGCGCGTGCTCGACTGCTTTACCCACACCGGCTCCTTCGCGCTCAACGCCGCGATGGGCGGCGCGGCGCATGTGACGGCGGTGGACGTGTCCGAGAGCGCGGTGGAGATGGCGCGGCGGAACGCAGCGCGCAACGGTCTTGCCGATAAAATGGATTTCCTCGCCGCGGACATCTTCGACCTGCTCCCCGCGCTCGAGGCGCAGGGCGGCAAGCCCTATGACTTCATCATCCTCGATCCCCCGGCCTTTACAAAATCGCGCAGAACCGTATCGAGCGCGGAGAGAGGCTATAAGGAGATCAATTACCGCGCGATGAAGCTGCTGCCGCGGGGCGGGTATCTCGCCACGGCCTCGTGCAGCCACTTTATGCCGAGCGCGCTGTTTGAAAAGATGCTCAAAAGCGCGGCGGCGGACGCGGGCGTGGAGCTGCGGCAGATCGAGGCGCGGCAGCAATCGCCGGATCACCCGATCCTGTGGAGCGTGCCGGAGACGGATTATCTGAAGTTTTACCTCTTCCAGGTGGTATAACGCAAAAAGGCCTCCCCTGGTGGAGGCGAGAGAAGCAATCGAGTAGGAGGGGCTGAAT
>DJYJ01000016.1 GCA_002450075.1 Clostridiales bacterium UBA6981 | reverse complement strand
ACTCGTCCATTTCGTGCGCGGCTTCGCGGCATGGGCGTTCCTCGTGTTCCTGGGGAAGGTGACAGTCTTAATGATATTGATGGTTTTGTGAAGCTGAGGTGAAACGTGACGAACAAAATTCTCTATTTATCATTTGATAGATTTGAAAAAATAAAACAATACATTCAAGAGGACGAAGATTGTTTTTTAGTAGAAATCTACGGGAAAGAGTGTAAAACAGCAGATCAGTTTTATAAAAAGATTTCACAGATAATGTCTTTCCCTATCACAGCAAAGTCATTCGATGGCTTCTTTGACTGGATTAGGGATCTTTCTTGGATTATCCCAAGTAAAATTGTTTTCGTTATTTATAATTTTGATCTGTTTATGCTTCAAGACACTAAGGAACGTAGTTATCTTCTTACTGCTTTTCACGAAGATATCCTGCCATGGTGGGAAGAAGAGGTCAAGCAACATGTTATAGGTGGATTGCCAAGGAAATTTGATGTCTATCTTGTCGATGAAGACACAATAGTGAACACAGAGGACGTCCCCTTGTGTTCGGACAAAACACCCGAATAAGCACCAAGGCGCGGGAAGCTGATCGCTCCCCGCGCCTTGGTTTATATTTAGGAGAACCTGTCGTTGGACGATCGGTTCAAAAGGACAGAGGTGATAAGCCCGGAGAAAAAGCCTTCCCCTTGAGGGGAAGGTGCCCCAGTGCGCACACTGGGGCGGATGAGGTGGAGGGCAGAAAGCCGAGAAAACACCTCATCACCGCTTCGCGGAGCTTCCCCTCAAGGGGAAGCCATGAAGCGAACAGCGCCAGACGCATCAGAGCTGATCCTTGTGCGCCTCGTAAAATTCGCGGTAATCCTTGAGCATGTACTTCAAGAGATTGGGCGTGTCGAGCTGATAGGGGCAGCGCGAGGCGCAGCGGCGGCAGCCGAGACAGTCCTCGATCCTGTTCATCTTCGCCTGCCACTCCGGCGTCATGTACTGCTGCCAGGGGGAGCGGCGCAGCAGCATGTTCATGCGCGCGCAGTTGCGAATCTCGATCCCCACCGGGCAGGGCATGCAGTAGCCGCAGCTGCGGCAGAAGCCGCCCGCGAGCTCCTGGCGGTCATGCTTGATCACGGCGGCAAGCTCCTCGTCCATGTCCGGGTCCTCCTCGGCCACGGCAAGCCACTGCTCGAGCTCCTCCAGCTTCTGGATGCCCCAGATGGGCACCACGTTGTCATAGCCCTTCATGAAGGCGTGGCAGGCGCGGGGATTGGAAAGCAGCCCGCCCGCGAGCCCCTTCATCGCGATGTAGCCCATGCCCTTTTCCCTGCACTTGCCGGCAAGGGCAAGGTCGCGTTCGGAGGAGATGTAGCTGAAGGGAAACTGCAGCGTTTCAAAGAGGCCGGATTCGATACACGCCTCCGCCACGCCCACGCGGTGCGTCGTCACGCCGATGTGGTCGATCCAGCCGCGGCTCTTGGCTTCCAGCGCGCCGGCAAAGGCGCCGTCCGGGTCGTTCGGGTCGGGCATTTCGGGGACGTTGTGGAACTGGAAAAGGTCGATGTGGTCGGTGCGCAGCATCTTCAGGCTGTTTTCGATATGCGCGAGCACGCCTGCCTTGTCGCGCGCCTGGCTCTTGGTCGAGATCACGACCTGATCGCGTACGTCTTCCAGCGCGAGACCGAGCTTTTCCTCGCTGTCGGTATAGGCGTTGGCTGTGTCGAAATAGCGGATGCCGCCCTCGTAGGCCGCGCGGATCAGCTTTACGCCGTAATCCATGTCGCAGCGCTGCACGGGCAGACAGCCCATCGCGGTCTTGGTGACCGTCAGCCCGGTCGAGCCGAGCGGTATTTTTTTCATGCGATGATCCCCTCTCTTTTTTTCTTGATTATAACAAAACCGGCTGCGGCTGTAAAGCGTGCAGGCAAACTGGGTTTTGTTGACATTCCGGGGCGGGGGTCTTATAATTATTATACGATATTGCTAAAAGAGAAAGAACGCCCGGAACAGAGATTATGAAGAACAGACAAGGAGGCACTTTATGAGAGAGATCCTGCTGCGCTCCTGCCCCATGATGCTGTGGGTCATCGCCGCCCTTGAAGGGCTGTTCGTCATCCTCGCCCTGCGCGGCTGGAAGGAGAGCAGAAAGCCGCTCACCCTGCTGACGGCGCTGGTGGCCTTCGGCCTTTTCTATGACGCGCTGATCCTCGCGCTCGGCGGCGTGCTGAGGGAGGGCGCGCTCCTCCTTGCGCTCAGCCGCCTGCGCTTTGTGCTGCACGGCGCGCTGATTCCGCTGCTGTTTGCGATCTGCGCCTACGCGCTTGACTTTAACAAGACCTGGAAGACAATTGTCTGGGTCTTTACGGGCCTTCTGATCGCGCTCGGCATTGCCGAGGGCTTTGCCACGGATCTGGCGGTACAGCATGTGGCCGGCATTGTGCGCTGCACCTCCGGCGAGGGGACGCCCTCCTGGGCAAAGGCTGTCAGCGGCGTGCTGTCCTACGGTACGGTCGTACCGCTGATTGTCGCGGGCGTGATCGTGTGGATCAGACAAAAGACCCCGGCGCTTTTTCTTGCGGGCTTTCTGATGTTCGCGTTCTCCGCGCTCGGCCCCGCAACAGGCAATTTTGATCTGATCTTCTTCATCAGCATGTTCGGAGAAGTGTGCATGGCGCTCTTCTTCCTCCTCTACGCAAAGCAAAAAGAGAATTAAAATACACCGACAAGAAAGGACAGCAAGAACATGAGCAGCTTCAAAGATCTCCGCATCGTAGACAACTTCTACCAGACCAGCTCCTACATCCCCATGCCCACCGTCATGCTCTCGACGCTGGCTGAGGACGGCAGCACCTCCGTCGGTTCGTACTCGCTCTGCTTCCCGTACTACATCGCGGGCAAGGGCTACTACGCCATGATCCTGGAGGCGCGCAACTCCTCCAACACCGCCCAGCATCTGCTCGCCGGACGCAAGCAGGTCGCCATCAACTTCATGCCCGAGGGACGCGGCTATCACAAGAAGATCGTCGCCCAGGGCTGGCCCGGCGACACGCCGGCGGAGAAGATGAAGAACTTCGGCTTCACGCTCGAGGACGGCCTGTGCATCGCCGCCGATCCCGCCACCCCGCGCCCGAAGGTGGTCGCCGAGGCCTATCAGGTCTTTGAGTGCACCTGGATGAGCGACCTCGAGAACGCCGATGAGGACATCGGCCGCCAGCTCGTCGACGGCTGCTACCCGCCTCCCTACAAAAACTTCAACGGCATCACCAGCCAGTACGGCGCCCACTTCATCCTGCGTATCGACAAGGTGCTGATGAAGCCGAAGTTCTATGACAACATCATCAACGGCGTCAAGGGCAGGCTCTGGCCGAACGTGCTGATCTGCCACGGCTACCGCGACAGCAAGAACTTCTGGTTTGCCAAGACCCCGCGCCTGGTGCCGGAGCTGCTGCCGATCCGCAACGCCACGCTCTCGTCCGTCCGCTACGCGGCCGACCGCACCGATCCCGACGTCCACTTCACCGACGATGCGCTGGAGATGCTGCTCAACGTGCCGCGCATCTTCCTGCCGACGGTGCTCAAGGGCTGCGTCGCCTGGGCCAAGGAGCACGGCGTCACCGAGGTCACGGCGGCGGAAATGAAGATCATCAACGACAAGCGAGCCAAGGAAAAGGGCAAGGGCTGACAGAAAAAGATAAATAGAGATAAATAGAGAAAGAAAATAGGGGGGAGAAGACTATCATGGATGAATTTTCCGTCCCCATGGCGCTGACCGATTTTATCCCCGTGCTTCTCTTCGGCGTCGCCGCCGTGCTGATGCAGCGCGACTTTTACAACAAGATGCCGAAATACGCCTTCGCCTGCTTCGCCGCAGGCTGCGTCAACGTCTTCCTCGCCGGCTTCCTCAAGGCCACGTGGAAGCTGCTTTACGCGCTGAATGTGTGCGACTTTCATGTGCTCAACACGATGTTCCTGCCGGTCCAGTCCATTGGCCTGCTTCTCACGGGCTTCGGACTGATCCTGACGCTGACGGCGCGGAAAAAGGCGGCGCTTGCCGTCGCCCCGCCCCTCTTTGCCGGGACCTTCGTGTTCATTGCGATGATGGTCGCGGGACTTGGCGCGATGTGCGCCTCGCTCAGCGTCGTCGCGGCGAAGATGAAGAAAAAAGGCCTGATCGCCGTCTTTTTCCTCACCTTCCTGTGCTATATGGCGATGGGCTATCTCGCCTCGCGCGACGGAAGCTCTTCGGCGATGAACTGGATCGAGCAGGGCGTCAACACCCTCGGCCAGGTACTGCTGCTCTTCGGCGTGACAAGGCTCCACCGCGCCGGTCTAAGGAATTTCAGCTTATCCTAATACTATTATCTGATTAAATTCTTTAATCAGATAAGCCGCAGTTCTGCGGCATTTTCAGCGCAAAAGGCGCTGAAAATCCGTCAACTGTGTATAAGTTCGGCTAAACGAAATCGAAGATTTCGAGCCTCACTTATCATACAGAACCTCTACGCACCTTACGGTGCTATAAAAACCTTTAAACGATTAAAGGTTTTTATGAGGTTCTAGTATAAACTGCAGAAACAAGAGAACACCCGATCCGTGAGGATCGGGTGTTCTTTTCTGTTATACCGTTACAGCGTTTTCTTCCGCTTCGGCATCGGCGTCAGCCGGTTCATGTTCTGCATCGGCCGCTTCGGCTGCGTTCTCCTGTTCATCCGCTTCGGATTCGTCAGGCGAGGCCTGCGCCTCTGCGGCTGCCTTGGCAGCACGGCGCTTTTTGCGCAGGCGAAGGAGCAGAAGGACGATCAGCACGAGCAGGATGCCCGCGAGAAGCGCTCCCGTCAGCAGCACGGCCGGATCCCAGTTGCCGACCAGTACGCAGAAGTCAACCTCCGAGCCGCAGGCGTCGAAGACGAGGTAGCTGCCATCGATCTGATAGTCGCGCAATTCAAGCCCGTTCTCTCCGTGCACGCACAAAACAGGTTCGCCCTCGTGCCACGACCGTTCGGGGAGCAGGTAGTGGACGGAATGGGATTCCAGGTCGGCCGCGCGGCTGAAGATGTTGACGCGCAGCGCCTCGCACAGCCGGTAATGCTGCGCCGGGACGATCTCATCGCTCCAGTCGCTGACGGAAATGGACGAGCCGGGCTCGAAGAGCCCCTCGATGATCACGACAGAAAGCGGCGAGCCCTCGCGGACATAGTCGGCGGAGAGACCCGTCAGACGGTCGAGATAGATCGCGTCCACCACAACCGAGGAGGTGAGATTCTCAAGATCGGTATCAGGCCAGAGACCGCTGAAACCGCTGATCTCGGGCACAGGCGGAATGTCCTCCGGCGCGACGCTGCCGCCATAGGGGACAGAGAGCTCCGCCACGATCAGCCCCTCGGCCCGGAACGTGACACGCAGCGAGCGGAAGCGTTCGGGCAGATTTTCCATAGCGTAAAGCTCGCGATAGCTGACAGGCTCGGCGGCCTCGTCATAGCTGATGCCGTCGATCCCGCCGAGAGTATCGCTGACAAAGTTGTTGTGATAGATGAACAGATCCTCATCCTCGGTGTCTGCCCAGCCGCAGATCGCGCCGCTGCAGGCGATCGATTCGTTCAGCTCCACAATCGAGCTGCAGGAGATGACGCGTTTGCCCTGCCCGGAAATGCCGCCGACGTATTCGCTGCCGTCCAGCGCGCACATGGCGTAGCTGTCCGTCACGATGGATTTTGACCGGCCCACGATGCCGCCGACATATTCGCCGCCGGCGACGACGTCGCCGTAGTTCTCGGACGAGGAGATCACGCCGAGCTCCGCCAGACCGCAGATGCCGCCGTCAAAGTCCTTCTTGGCGGTGACGGCGCCGTTATTGACACACTTGCGGACGATACAGCGGGCAAAATAGGAATCGGTGGAGATCTGAACCGTGTCGGTGATGCTGGCCGACAGGATGCCCTCCATGTCAAATTCGGCCTCAACGCCCATCGAGCCGGTGATGCCGCCGATGTTCGTGTCGCCGTTGATCGCGCCGTTGTTGGCACAGGAGAGGACCTTGCCGTTCATGTCCTCGTCGCTATCAAGATCAGAAATGTCCTCCATCACGCGCAGCTGCATGTTGCCGGAGAGCGCGTTGGTGAACATGGTCAGAATGTTGCTGGTATGGGCGTTGACGCTGCGCATGTCGCCGGCCAGACCCGAGAGCGTGTTGTGGATTGTCCGCCCCATGTTGTTCAGTCCGGCGGAGAGCGAGGCGAATTCCGCCCGCATGCGGGCATTTTCCGCCTCCAGCGCAGCGAGTTCTGCCTCGCGCTGCTCGTTGAGCAAGTCGAGACGGTGGATCAGGTCCGCGCCGCCGTCCGCGGCCAGACCGCCGCCCGCGTTGATGAGCGCCTGCTGATCGGCGTCTGTAACATTCCCGTTCGCAATGTCACTGATCGTGTCGTCACCGAGCGAGCCCGCGGCGTCGCCAACCGCGCTGCCGGCGCCGGAGGCGGCGTCGTTGAAATCTTTGCGGTGCTCCTGCTTTTCCCGTGCCTCCGCCGCGCCGGAGCCGTTGTCAATGGCCTTGGCGGTATAATGACTGGCAATGTTCGTACCGCTGTCGGACACCTGACGGGCGGAAGAGCCCAGACTTTCGGAAGCTGCACTCATGTTGCCCATGGCCGCGTTCATGGCGGACTGCAGCGCCTCGATCTCGTCAACAAGGCTTGCCGAATCGTCCAGGATCAGATAGGGCTCCATCTGACCGACGATGCCGCCGACGTCCTTCCGGCCGAAGACCGTACCGTTGTTGACACACTGCGTGAGATAGCCGGACTGCCGGCCGGCGATGCCGCCGACGTTGTATCCGTAATGCTGATAGCCGACTGTTCCCTCGTTGGTGCACGTGTCCACCAGCCCCAGACTGATGCCCACGATGCCGCCGATATCAGAGACGGTGTCCTTATCCTCGGCAGAGACGAGATTGATGCCGATGATGTCATGGATGTCGAGCGATTCGATGTCGATCGCCTCGTCACGCACCTCGATGTTGACCTCGGCGCGGTTGGTACACGCGCGGATCGTCCCCTCGTTGTATCCGGCGATGCCGCCGGCGAAGTGCTTGCCGCTGATGCTGCCGGCGGATTCACAGCGCGTGATGACGCCCAGGTTTTCACCCACGATGCCGCCGACGGAGATCAGACCTGTCACCGTACCGGAAAAGCTGCAGCCCGTCACGGTGCCGCGGCTGGTGCCGACGATGCCGCCCACACTGCTCTGGCTGCCGTTGGGCGTGATCGAGCCGGAAACCTGCAGATCCACGATCCGTCCGCCTTCTTCGAGATAGCGGAACAGACCCTGGTGAGAGCCGTTGGAGCCACAGGAAAAGTTCTTGATCGTATGGCCGTTGCCGAAGAAGGTGCCGGAGAAGGAGGGAACGGGCATGATGGCACGCCCGCCGAAGTCGATATCCTCGGTCAGATTCACGCTCAGACCGATCGACCAGGCGCTGCTGCGGCAGTTGAGGGAAAAGTCCCGGAACTCCTCGGCAGAGGAGATCGAGATGATCTTGCCCTCGTTCTCGCCGGCCGAGCCGTCGGCGTTGCCGATGATGAGCTGCCCCTCGTTGGAGGGACCCTCTTCTTCCGTCTCTTCCCCCTCGGCCGGGGCGGCATCGTCCGCAAAGGCGGCGGCGGGAAGAAGCGAGAGCAGCATCGTCAGGACGCATACGAGCGCCAGAAGAGCGGAGAGAAAATGCTTGTTTCTTTTCATGATACGGTTTCCTCCTCTCCGGACGGGGAAGAGCCATCCGGGGGCTCTTCGGTCTTAACGGTGTCGATGTCCATATGTACGTTCAGCTCGCCGTCGAAGCGGCCGCGGATCTCGGCGTCGAGAAAGCCGTTGACATAGCCGCGCACGTGGCCGTCAAGACGGATCGCGCCGGCATGGGCGAACAGAACGCCGCGCTGAGTGGTAAAGCTGGTTTTGCTGATCACGCCGTCGCCGAGCAGCAGGATCTGCGGCAGGACGCAGGTGACGAGCAGCATCGAGATCAGCGTGCCCTTGCCGAGGTAAACGCCGATGGCGGAGATCGTCTCGTTCGAGGCGACCAGCGCGATCACAACGCCCGCTGCGGCCATCATCGTACCGGAGGTCACGATCGTCGGAAAGGCCTTGTTCAGCGCGTCGGTGATGGCCTCCTTCGGCTCCATGTGCCGGCGCGATTCGAGATACCGGTCGGAGATCACAATGGCATAGTCGATGTTGGCGCCCATCTGGATGGCGCTGATGATGAGGTAGGTCAGGAAAAACAGATTCTTGTGCTGCAGATACGGCGAGGAGAAGTTGATCAGGATACTGCCCTGGATCACGACGATCAGCAGCAGCGGCAGACCGACCGAGTGGAAGGTGAAGATCAAAATCAGCGTGACGAACACGATCTCCAGGATCGTGATGACGGTGTTGTCGTTTTCAAACGAGCTCTTGAGATCGCTGCAGCTCGTCGTATCGCCGATCACAAAGTTTTCGTCGTAATAGCGCGCCGCGATCCCGCGCAGGGCGCTTAAGTACTCATAGCTCTCGTCCTCTTCGGAAGGAACGTCGGAATCGATGACGATGCGGCTCCAGTCGTCACTCAAAAGCTGCAGCTTGCCGTCGTCGAGTTCCTCTTTCATGTCGTCGATCTTGTCCTGGGTCTCCTGGTCGAGATTGAGCGTCACATTGTCCTTGCTCGCGAGCAGATAGTCAAAGATGTCGAGCAGGGCGATGCGGTAGCTGTCCATGCCGGTAACGGCCTTGCCGTACTCGTTGTGCTCCAGCGCATAGCTGCCGTAGGCAAGCTCCGCGATCTCGATGTCGATGTCCATGAGCTCGGCAAACTGGCGGGGCGTGACCTCATCGAGCAGCTTGTAGCCGTCGATCGCGTCAATGTCCGAAAGCCCGGTGACGGAGATCGTGTGGCGCAGCTCCTTGATCTCGGAGACGATCTCCTTTTCACTGTCGTTGTCACCCGCCGGAATGATCATGGCAAAGGTGTTGGGCGTGCCGAAGGTCGAGCGGATCTTCTCCTTGGCCAGCTGAATGTCGTTTTTGCGGATCGATTCGACGCTGTACTGGTCATAGACATAGTGCGCGTGGCTCGAGCAGAAATAGGCGCCGATGAGCAGCGCGGCGAAGAGGAAGGGGATGACCTTGCGCGTTTTATAGGCAAAGGCGCCGAGGAACGGCACATCCGGCAGGAATTTGCGGTGAGCCGTCCGGTTGATCAGCCCCGAGAACATCACCAGCAGCCCCGGCATCAGACAAAACACCGAAAGAAGACTGATGAGCACGGCCTTGATCAGCACAAAGCCCATGTCCGCGCCGAGCCGGTACTGCATGAACGTCAGCGCGAGCAGGCCGGAGATCGTGGTCAGACTGCTGCCGGCGATCTCGGGGATGGCCTTGCTCAGCGCGGCGATCGCCGCCTCGCGCGGCGCCTTATCCGCCTGCTCCTCGGTAAAGCGGTGGCAGAGGATGATGGCATAGTCGATCGCGAGTGCCAGCTGCAGCACGAGCGCGATCGAGTCGGTCACAAAGGAGATCTCGCCCATGAGGAAGTTCGTGCCCATGTTCAGCAGCGCCGCCGCGCCAAAGGTCAGCAGCAGCACCGGGATCTCGCCGTAGGTGCGGGAGGTGAGCAGCAGCACAAGGATGATGATGACAAAGGCGATAATGTCCACGATGACCATCTCGCTGTCGATGATCACCTTCAGCGGATTGCCGACCTTGGTGTTGACATACAGATCATATGCCGACAAACGCGCCTCAATCTCATCGAGCGCGGCCTTGCTGGTGCTGTCGTCGCCGGCGCCGGTAAAGGTCACGTCAAAGAGCGCGGAGAGCTCCTTGTAGTGCTCGGCGCTGTCGTCGAATTCCACCTCTTTCACGTTCTCGACCGAGGCGATCTCATCGGAAAGGGCTTTGGCCTGCTCGAGCGAGATGTTGCGCACGACGATCTGCGCCGTGTCATAGGTGACGAACTCCCGGTCCATGATATCCAGCCCGAGCCGGGTCTCGGTATCGGCGGGAAGGAAGTGCTCGAGACTGTCGTTCGTTTCAACGAGCGTGCTCGTATACACGCTCACGAGCGCGAGGGCGATGAACACGAGCAGGATCAGCCTTCGCCTGTCGACGATGTACTGCGCAACGCGCGTCATCAGACTTTTCTTGTTCTCCATCTGTGCCAGACATCCTTTTCATAATTATGAGGCATCAGTTTTACATGACCAAAGCTATATTATAAAGGATAAGTGCCGCTTTTCCAATAAATGATATTATTTTGTCAAAAGAAAAAGACCTGTTCTGTGACAGGCCGGACATAAGAAGAGGACGCCCTGATAAGACGTCCTGTTCTTGTCTGTTTTTTTGCGGCACTCAGGAGAGCAGATCGCCGAAGTAATAGTCGATCTCGTCCTGCGTGAAGCGCAGTCCAGGCGTTGTAGACCATTGCCTCGCTGCCGATGTTCTTCATCAGCCCAGTGGGGGAAAGCGCCGTCTACGGCGAGTGTGGCCTTGCTCGAGGGCATCACCTCGTTGATCGCGAGCGTCAGATTCCCAGGAACGACATAGGGCTCCGGCGTCGGCTCCACGGTGGCCGCAACGTCCTCCGGCATGGAAACGTCAGGCGCTTCGTCGCCCTGCGGCGCGGGAGGGCCGCAGGCCGCCAGCTCCAGCAGCATGACTGTGATCAAATAGAAGAGAAAAGAGAACGCGGGAAAAACGTTTCATTTGCGCTCTCCGATCCTTTCCGAAAAATACCTGATATTATTTCAACTATACCATAAAGCGCTCTTTCCCGCATTCCACAAAAACGCTGCGAAAAAAAGACATTGTAGGTTTGTCAATGATGTGT
>DJYJ01000045.1 GCA_002450075.1 Clostridiales bacterium UBA6981 | reverse complement strand
CTACTACTCTATAATACAAGGAGGCTGAGGCATGAAGCTGTATATCTGGGGGACCGGCTGCGGCGCGGGCGATCTTGTCGACCGCTGGCTCGATCCGGCGTCCGTCACGGCCTTTCTTGACAGCGACCCGGCCTGCGACCGTTTCCTCGGCCGCCCCGTACTGCGGCCGGAACAGTTTGAAGATTCTTCCGACACACTCATTCTGGTGGCCAGCAGTCATACCGAGGAGATCGCGCGCCGCGCCGAAAGCTGTGGCATCGCGCCGGAGAAGCTGTTATATGTCAAAAACAACTGGCTCCTGTCTGACCGCAGCGCCGCCTGTCCCGGTGCGGAGGAGCTGCCCGCTCCCCTGCTCGAGGAGCTGCGGCGCCGCCCGCGTCTTGTGCGCGAGCCGCTGTGGGTCGGGAAGAGTGCGCTTTCAGAGCGCGATCTCGATGGCGATTATGTCCGCGTACGCACGCTCGAGGCGCTCTGCCGCGAGCTTGACGGCGTGAGCGGCGCGGCGGCGGAGCTCGGCGTTTACCGAGGCGGCTTTGCCCGCTGTATCAATGCGCTGCTGCCGGAGCGGACGCTCTACCTCTTCGACACCTTTTCCGGCTTTGACCCCGCGGAGGCCGCCCGCGAGGGGCGCGGCTTCACCGAGGCACATGAAAACACATCTCCGGAACGCGTGCGCTCTCTTCTCCCGCATCCGGACAAGGCCGTTTTCCGTCCCGGCCTGTTTCCCGCGACGGCAGAGTGTCTCGAGGACGAGCGCTTCTGTCTCGTCTCGCTCGACGTCGATCTCAAGGAGAGCACTCTCGCCGGGCTTCGTTTCTTCCTGCCGCGCATCAATCCCGGCGGATACCTTCTTCTGCACGACTGTCTCTCTCCCCTGCTCCCGGGCGTGCGGGAGGCGCTGCGCCGCTATGAGGATGAGACGGGGACGCACCTTCACAAGCTTCCTCTGTGCGACATCAGCGGAACTGTGGTAATTTCTGTATAATTAACGCTGTTAATCATTTTGAAATCTTGTGTATTATCTACAAAAAGCAATTCGCAAGTTCTGCGAATTGCTTTTTGTTATAACTTGATACTTCGCATTTTTGAAGCGTATCATAGAGGCGTAGAAGTATGCCTGTAAAAGGGAGGTCGATTCCCATGAACGAGGAACTCTTCGAGCTTGCAGCCGACAGTGTGACCGTTGAGGTCACCGATCCGAAGACCGGGAAGGTCTACCGCCGCGAGCTCCCCATCGAATACTATGAAAACGCCAATTTTCTCCGCCTGCGCGGCGAAAACATGGACGGCTCTCTCTCCCAGCTTGTTTTCTACACGCCCCGTGGGATCGAGCGCGTCCGGGATCTGACCGGGAAAGGGCCGGACAAGGATCCCTGCGGCGGCCACAGCCACTAATACGTGCATTCCCCTTATAACACGATAAGGGTAAAAATCCATATGCGATCAATCAAAAGAGGAGGAGCAAACACATGATCAAGAAAACGCTTGTCATCAACGGCGTTACCCGGAATCTTGTCCTGGACAAGGACGAGACCCTGGCGACCGTTCTGCGTGAGCACTTGCTGCTGACCGGCTGTAAGATCGGCTGCGGCGAGGGCCACTGCGGCGCGTGCAACGTCATCGTCAACGGCAAGGTCACCAAGGCCTGTATTTTCAAGATGAGCCGTATCCCGGACAACGCCGAGATCACCACGATCGAGGGCGTCGGCACCCTGAGCGACATGCACCCGCTGCAGGTCGCCTGGATGGCCTTCGGCTGCGCCCAGTGCGGCTTCTGCACGCCCGGCTTCATCATCAGCGCCAAGGTCCTGCTCGAGAACAACCCGAATCCGACCCGCGAGGAGGTCCGCGACTGGTTCAACAAGCAGCGCAACCTCTGCCGCTGCACCGGCTACAAGCCCCTCATCGACGCCACGATGGCCGCCGCTGCCGTGCTGCGCGGCGAGATGAGCAAGGAAGACCTCATCTTCAAGCCCACCGGCGACTCCATCAAGGGCACCAAGTACATCCGTCCCTCCGCCGCCCAGAAGGTCACCGGCACCTGGGACTTCGGCGCCGACGATGCGCTGAAGATGCCCGGCTGCCTGCGCCTCGCGCTGACCCAGGCGAAGGTCTCCCACGCCAACATCAAGTCCATCGACACCTCCGAGGCCGAGAAGATGCCCGGCGTCGTCAAGGTCATCACCTACAAGGATATCCTCGCCGCCGGCGGCACGAACCAGATCAACGGTCTCGTCATGCTGCCCAAGCACAACAAGACCGACGGCTTTGAGCGCCCTGTCCTCTGCTCCGACAAGATCTTCCAGTTCGGCGATGCTATCGCCATCGTCGCCGCCGACACCGAGGCGCATGCCCGCGCCGCGGCCGACGCCGTCAAGGTTGAGATCGAAGAGCTGCCCGCCTACATGAACGCGCTCGACGCCATGGCTCCCGACGCCATTGAGATCCATCCCGGCACGCCCAACGTCTTCTTTGAAACCAACTGCATCAAGGGACCTGACTTCGATTGGGACAGCGTTCCCGATTCCCAGCAGGTCGAGATCGAGAGCTACTGCTCCCGTCAGCCCCACCTGCACCTCGAGCCGGACAACGGCTATGGCTACATCGACGAGGACGGCATGGTCACCGTTCACTCCAAGTCCATCGGTATCCATCTGCACATGCCGATGATCGCCGCCGGTATCGGCGTTCCGATGGAAAAACTGCGCATCGTCCAGAACCACGCGGGCGGCACCTTCGGCTACAAGTTCTCCCCGACGAACGAGGCTCTCATCGGCGCGGCCGCCAAGATCCTCGGCAAGCCTGTCAGCCTGAACTTCAACCAGTTCCAGAACATCACCTACACCGGCAAGCGCTCGCCTGCCTTCATGCACATCAAGCTCGCCGCCGACAAGAACGGCAAGCTGCAGGCTCTGTGGGGCGATAACTATGTCGACCACGGCCCGTACTCCGAGTTCGGCGATCTGCTGACGATGCGTCTGAGCCAGTTCACCGGCGCCGGCTACGGCATCAACTCCATCCGCAACAAGAGCCAGACCGTCTTCACGAACCACGCCTGGGGCTCCGCGTTCCGTGCTTACGGCTCGCCTCAGTCCTTCATGGGCTCTGAGATCGCGATCGACTGCCTCGCCGCCAAGATGGGCATCGACCCGTTCGAGATGCGCGCGATGAACTGCTACAAGGAGTCCGAGCACACCACGATCCCGACCGGCTACCCGCCCGAGGTCTACTGCGAAGAGGCTCTGTTTGACAAGGCGCGCCCGCTGTACGAGGCCGGCAAGAAGAGAGTCGCCGAAAAGAACGCCGCCTCCGACGGCCGCTACAAGTACGGCATCGGCGTGTCCCTCGGCGTTTACGGCTGCGGCCTTGACGGCGTGGACAGCTCTTCGGCCTATGCCGAGCTCAATCCCGACGGCACAGTGACGATCTACGTCTCCTGGGAGGATCACGGCCAGGGCGCCGACATGGGCGCGCTCGTCTCCGCGCACGAGACGCTGCGTCAGGCCGGCATCCGTCCCGACCAGATCCGTCTTGTCATGAACGACACCAAGTTCACCCCGAACTCCGGCCCTGCCGGCGGCTCCCGCTCCCAGGTCATGAGCGGCAACGCCTGCCGTCTCGCCGCCGAGAACCTGATCGCCGAGATGAAGAAGGACGACGGCACCTACCGCACCTATGAGGAAATGGTCGCCGACGGCAAGAAGCTCAAGGTCGAGGGCAACTGGGTCACCACCTTCTGCGCCGATCACCCGATCGACCAGGATACCGCCCAGGGCGATCCCTTCGCCACCTACATGTACACGATCTTCCTGCCCGAGGTCTGCGTCGACACCCAGACCGGCAAGGTCAAGGTCGAGAAGTTCACCTGCGTCGCCGATGTCGGCACGATCATGAACCGTCTGCTCGTCGAGGGCAACTTCTACGGCGGTCTTGCACAGGGCATCGGTCTTGCCCTCAGCGAGGACTTTGACGACCTCGAGAAGGAGACCAGCCTGCTCAAGTGCGGCATCCCGTACCCGAACGACATCCCCGACGACATCGAGCTGCACTTCAACGAGACCTACCGTCCGAACGGCCCCTATGGTGCCGCCGGCTGCGGCGAGGCTCCGCTGGATGCGCCGCACCCGGCTATCCTCAACGCGATCTACAACGCCACCGGCGCCCGCATCACCCGTATCCCGGCTCGCCCGGACAAGGTGCTTGCGGCTCTCAAGGCGCTGGAGAAGTAAGCTTTCCAAATCATAGATCCAATGGTATAATGGGGATGCGGCCAATGCCGCATCCCCAGTTTTCACAGACAGGAGGCTTGAAGAAATGTCCCAGATCCAAGAGAGAGGCTCGACCCACGTCTATAAGGTCAACAAGATCTCCAAGGAAGAGATGGACAGCATGGTCGCGCGCTGCGTCTATGAGGAGCCTCCCTTCTGCAATGCCGCCTGCCCGCTGAAGCTCGACACGCGCGCCTTTCTCAAGGCCGCGGCAGACGGCGATTTCAAAAAGGCGCTCGGGCTGTATGAAAAGATCGCGCCCTTCCCGCTTGTTCTCGCCGCCGGCTGTGAAGCGCCGTGCGAAGGAAAATGCCGTCTCGGCGAGATCGGCGACGCGATCGCGATCCGCGCGATTGAGGCAGCCGTCGCCCGCTATGGCGAGGCCTCGCGCGGTGGGAGTGTCTTCCGCATGAAAAAGCGCAAGACCGTTGCGATCCTCGGCTCCGGACTGTTCCCGCTCCTGCTCGCGGGCGAGCTGGAAAAGAAGGCCTATCCGCTGACTGTGTTCTGCGAGCAGGCCGATCCGGAAGCTTTTCTGCGCTGCGCGGCTCCCTTTTTGGATGAGGAGGCCTTTGCCCTTGAGCTGAAACGGCTGCGCGGCAAAGACATTCAATTTGAATTCTCCCGCGCGATCGACCGCGCTTTTCTTGAGGATAAGCGTACCGCGTTCGACGTCCTATGTATTTCCGACACGGTCCGCTCCCTTCTTTTCCCCAACTCCCCCGTCATTCCGGAGCTGATGCTCTGCGAGGCAGAGCAGCTCGTCTGCGGCGGGGAGGAGAGCGTCATGGACGCCGCCTTCGGCGCGAAGAAGGCCGCGCTGACCGTCGACAGACTGGCGCAGAAGCTCGATCCCCGCAACACCCGCGGTCAGGAGGGCGCGTGCGAGAGCGAGCTCTATACCGATCTTTCGGAGGCGAAAGCCCTCCGACGGGTGGAAATCCCCGACAGTGGCTATTCGCCCGAGCAAGCGCAGAAGGAGGCGAAGCGCTGCCTCCAGTGCCGCTGTGAGGAGTGTATGAAGAGCTGCGCCTATCTGCAGCATTACAAAAAATATCCCGGGCTGCTCTCCCGGGAGATCTACAACAATACCCAGATCATTATGGGCGACCATCAGCTCAACAAGCCCATGAACGCCTGCTCACTCTGCGGACAGTGCAGCGTCGTCTGCCCCAGGGGCTTCGACATGGCTCAGGTCTGCCACATTGCGCGGCGCAACATGGTCTCGACGGACAAGATGCCCCTTGCCCCGCACGAGTTTGCATTGATGGACATGCTCTTTTCCAATAACGAGGCCTTCCTCGCCCGGCCCCAGCCGGGCTATGAGAGGTGCCGCTATGTCTTTTTCCCCGGCTGCCAGGCCTCGGCCATCGCGCCGGAGACCGTGCGCGCGGCCTATGAGGATCTCTGCGCGCGGCTTGAAGGAGGCGTAGCACTGATGCTCGGCTGCTGCGGCGCGATCTGCGACTGGGCCGGGCGCTATGAGATGGAGGCGCAGACGCGCGAATTTTTGGGCCGTGAGCTTGCCCGCCTCGGCGACCCGATCGTGATCGCGGGCTGCCCGACCTGTAAAAAAGAACTATCGACCCATGAGGGGCTTACCATAAAAGGCATTTGGGACGTTTTGCTCGAACTTGGGCTGCCGAAGGGCGCCCGCGGCCTTGACCGTCCGGCGGCGCTGCACGATTCCTGCGGTGCCCGCGGTGACAAGGAGACACAAACGGCGATCCGCACCCTTGCCGCGCAGCTCGGCTGCGAGCTGATCGACACCCCCTATTCCGGCGACCGCTCCCCCTGCTGCGGCTACGGCGGGCTCGCCGCCTATGCCAACCGCGAGGTGGCGGCCGAGATGACGGAGAAATGTCTCGAGCGTGCGGACGCGCCCTACATTACCTACTGTATGGCCTGCCGCGACCGCTTTGCCCGTCAGGGGCGCGAATCGCGCCACCTGCTCGAGCTGTGCTACGGCACGGACGCGGGCGCGCCGCCGGACATCAGTGAAAAGCGTCGCAACCGGCTTGTACTGAAAAAAGAACTGCTGCACGAGCTGTGGCATGAGGAGACGGCTGAGATGAAGCTGGATTTTGAACTGAACTATACCGATGAGGCGCGGCGCATGATGGACGACCGCATGATCCTGACCGACGATGTGATCGCTGTTTTGCAGGATTTCCGCCAGACAGGCGAGGCGGTCCTGGACGCCGAAGACGGTTTGCTCGTGGCGCGCCGGCGCGTCGGCAACGCGACCTTCTGGGTCAAGTTTTCCCGCGAGGGTGAGGACAGCTTTACCGTACATCGTGCGTACAGCCACCGCATGAGAGTTGAGAAGCGGGAGGGATAATCGTCATGGCTGCCGAAAAGAATTACTATACCGTAGATCCTCTGGGAAAGCTCACCTGCTTCAAATGCGGCGTGCCGCTTGAAAAGGGTAAGGCGAAGTTCATGTATCTCGACAACGGCTTCCCCGTCGAGCTGCCCGTCTGCCCGGTCTGCGGCTTTGTCTATGTGCCGGAGGAGCTGGCGCTCGGCAAGGTCGCGTCTGTCGAGCGCGCGCTGGAGGATAAATGAACGGCCATCCCGGCGGAGAAGCGCACAGCCGGCATATGCTCTCGCTCGCGCCGCTCAAAAAAGGGGCGCGCGTGCTCGACATGGGCGCCGGTGCGGGCGAGACGCTCGCCCTGCTGCGCTCCCTTGGCTTTGACGCCGTGGGGATCGACCTTGCGCCGCGCGCGCCGGAGGTACTACGGGGTGACTTTCTCGCCGCGCCGTTCCCGGACGGGAGCTTTGACGCGGTGATCTCTCAGTGTGCCTTTTTTGTCTCCGGCAATGTGGCTGGGGCGCTTCGGGAAGCGTACCGGCTATTAAAGACCGGCGGTCTCCTGCTGCTATCCGACGTATTCTTTGAAGCTCCCGCGCCGCTTCTCACATCTGCGGGCTTTACCGTTTTGCACAGCGAAGACATCACACCGCAGTGGCGGGAGTATTATCTCGAGGCGCTGTGGCGGGAGGAGACGGACTGCTGCGCGCTGCCGAAGGGAAAGTGCGGCTACCATATTGTGATCGCAAGAAAGGACGGATACGATGGACCTGTTTGACAGAATCCTGGAGCTCAGCCGCTGCGGCTATTTCTGCGGCCAGATCCTGGCAATTTTGATGCTCGACACGCTCGGTGAGGAGAACCCCGGCCTCGTCAAGGCGATGGGCGGACTCAACGGGGGCGTCGGCTTTTCACAGAACTGCTGCGGCTGCATGACCGGCGGCGCCTGCGTGATCTCGTATTTCACCGGCAAGGGTGAGGACACCGGCATGGATCATCCCGAGCACAAGAGCGCGCTCGGTGAATTTACGCAGTGGTTCACCGACGAAATGACGGCGGACTACGGCGGCATCGAATGCCGCGACATCACACGCGGCAACCCCGCCAAGCGCGTGGAATACTGCCCGCAGATCATTGCCGCGACCTATGAAAAATGCATGGAGATCTTATCGGAGCGTGGCCTGGTATGATCATCGGAAAAACCAAAAGCGTCTGCCCGGTCTGCCTGCGCGTCGTCGACGCGCAGAAGCGTTCGGAAAAGGACGGCATCTATCTCGACAAGCGCTGTGACGAGCACGGTGCTTTTTCCGCTTTGATCTGGGAGGGAAATCTTGCCTCCTATCTCCGCTGGAACAGCGAAAACACCGCCGTCGATCCTCCGCGCGAGGGGCGAGCGCCGGAAAAAGGCTGCCCCAACGACTGCGGTCTCTGCACCGCGCATCTGCGCAAGGGCTGCTGCATGCTGCTCGAGCTGACGCATCGCTGCAACCTGCGCTGCCCGGTCTGCTTTGCCGCAGCCGGGGAAAAACAGGAGGAGGATCTCAGCCTTGCTGAGATCGAAAAGCAATACGACTATCTCATGGCGCACGGCGGGCCGTTCAACATCCAGCTCTCCGGCGGCGAGCCGACGGTGCGCGACGACCTGCCCCAAATCATCCGCATGGGGCGGGAAAAAGGCTTTTCATTTTTCCAGCTCAACACCAACGGACTGCGCCTTGCCTCCGAGGAGGGCTATGCCAAAGCGCTCAAGGAAGCCGGGCTTGACACCGTGTTCCTGCAGTTTGACGCGCTTGACGATTTGGTTTACATAACGCTTCGCGGTCGGGCACTTCTCGAGGAGAAAAAGCGCTGTATCGATGCCTGCGCCGCGGCCGGACTCGGCATCGTGCTCGTCCCTGTGATCGCACGCGGCGTGAACGAGGATCAGGTCGGCGCGATTTTGCGCTTTGCTCTAGAGCATTCCCCCGCCGTCCGTGGGGTTCATTTTCAACCATTGAGTTATTTCGGCCGCTGTGCGCTTACGCGCCCGGAGCGCCCGATCACGGTCCCGAAGCTCCTCGGCCTCATTGAGGAGCAGACGGAGGGGCTGCTACGCACCTCCGATTTTTACGGTGGCGGGGCAGAGAGCGCCTACTGCTCGTTCCACGCGAGCTACCGCATCGGCCCCGACGGCACGCTCAAATGCCTCCCCCGCCGGCAGAGCGGCGGCTGCTGCTGCACGACCTCCGACGATTCGCGCACCTCTGTGGCCGACCAGTGGAGCGGCGCTGTATCCGCCTTTGGCGAGGACGACGCGCTCAGCGAGACCTCCGCGCTCGACGCTTTTCTCGAGCAGGCGCGCCGCAGCACCTTTGCCGTGTCCGGCATGGTGTTCCAGGACGCGTGGAACCTCGATCTCGACCGGCTGCAGCGCTGCCATATCTGCGAGGTCGACAGCCGTTACGGCATGGTCCCCTTCTGCGCCTATAATCTGACGAATCAAAACGGGGAGGCATTGTACCGATGACTCTT
The DNA here is from genome assembly GCA_002450075.1 of Clostridiales bacterium UBA6981. Classification (GTDB taxonomy): domain Bacteria; phylum Bacillota; class Clostridia; order Oscillospirales; family Oscillospiraceae; genus Limivicinus. Next base: position 47,787 of record DJYJ01000045.1, on the reverse strand, counting down.
TCCCGGATCGACGCCTTTCTGCGTGTCCAGGAGGGTATGTCGAGCATTACGAGAGCGAGCATTGAGGCGATGCAGCTTGAAAAGCTCAACGCTCTGCTCGCACGCGAAAAAGAGCGGGGCGGCTTTTACCGCGATCTGCCCGCTCATCTTGACTCCCTTTCCTCGCTGGCCTCCCTCCCCTTTACGACAGACGAGGATCTGGCGCACAACGCGCCGGGGCTGCTGCTCCGCTCCCAGAGCGAGGTGCAGCGCGTGCTCTCCGACGCGACCTCCGGCACGACCGGCGCGGCCAAGCGCGTGTTCTATACCGAGGGCGACTGCAGGCATACGGTCGAGCTCTTTATGGCAGGCCTTGGCGAGCTGATCTTCCCCGGCAGCGTCACGATGATTCTCTTTCCTTTTTCCGGACCGCAGGGTCTGGGCGAGTTGATTGCCGAGGCGGTGGAGCGTCTCGGCGCGAGGCCGCTCAAGCTCGGCGCCGCTCTCTCCTACGGGGAATATGCCGCCGTTCTCGAAAAAGAAAGGCCGGATACCTTTGTCGGCATGCCGGTACAGCTTCTCTCGCTGCTGCGCGTGTGCGGGCACGGGAGTCTGAAGCGCGCGCTCGTCAGCGGTGATGCCTGTCCCGACGCCGTTCTCAGGGGCTGTGAGGAGATCTTGGGCAGTCGCCTCTTCCCGCACTACGGCTCGCGCGAGATGGCACTCGGCGGCGCGATCACTTGTCCCGCCCATGCGGGGATGCACCTGCGGGAAAACCACGTGATTGCCGAAATCATAAACGGCAACGGTCTCCCGCTCCCACATGGCGAGACGGGCGAGCTCGTCATCACGACGATCGGCATGGAGGCCATGCCCCTGATCCGCTATCGCACCGGCGACTATACCCGCGTGATCCCTGGAAAATGTCCCTGCGGCAGCGAGGTACTGCGCCTTGATACCGTTCGCCGGAAGGAGACGGCGGAGATCGCCGCGCTCGATGAGACGCTCTTTTCGCTGCCCTTTGTCGCGGATTACCGCGCGGAGCAGCGGGCGGGAAGGCTGCATCTTCAGATCCTGACCTGCGGCGAGGGCGCGCTGCCTGCCCTGGACGCTGAATCAGATATTCGTCCTGTAAGGCCGGATGACCGCAGCCTGTATGCGGGAAAGAGAAAGGTGGAGAGAACATGAAAGAAATCGGAAGAAAACCGACAGAAGAAGCCTGCTGCTGCCCCCCGTCGCCCGCACCCGCGAGAGCGCAGCACAAATCGGGTTGTCTCCTCTGCGGCAAGCCACTCGTCTATTTCGCGGAGACGCGGCCTCTTCACTGCGAAATCTGCGGGAAAGAGGCCGACGCCAACTGCACCTGCGAGGACGGTCACTTCGTCTGCAACAGCTGCCACGAATCCGCGTCTATCGCCTTCTTCGTTCCGCTCCTGCTTGCGAGCACGGAAAAGGACCCGCTCGCGCTCTTCGAGCAGGTCGTCGCGCTGCGGCAGGTACATATGCACGGGCCGGAGCACCATATCATTGTCCCCTGCGTGCTGCTGGCCGCCTATCGCAACAATGGCGGGGAGATCGAGCTGGAAAAAGCACTGCGTGAGGCGGTTCGCCGCGCCTCCCAGGTGCCGGGCGGCATCTGCGGCTATTGGGGCGTGTGCGGCGCGGCGGCCGGCGCGGGGATCTATATGAGCATCCTTCTCGGCTCGAATCCCGTGCATAAGGACGCCTGGCCGATCCCGCAGCGGCTTGTCGCAGATTGTCTGAACGCGATTGCGGATGTGGGCGGTCCCCGCTGCTGCAAGCGCACAGGCAGACTTGCCATCACGCGCGCCGCCGCCTTTACCGAGGAGCTTCTCGGTGTGGAGATGCCGCTCGGCAAGGTTGTATGCCGCTATTTTGGTGAAAACCGGGAGTGTCTTTTCCGCGGCTGTCCCTTTTTTCCCAATTCTCGATCCTAAAATGGCATCAAAAAAGAGGACACCGTCGGTGTCCTCTTTTTCGTTTTATTTTTCCACGATGCCGCTCACGGCTACGATCTCAAGCACGGGCGGCTCGTCCGTCATATAGTGGATGTCGTTCATCCAGATCTCGCCGTCGCCAAAGCAAATGCCCTGGCCGTTGAAGAACATGTTGCGGCAGCTCTCCGCTTCCATAACGGCCCTGTCGCTTTCATGCACGGTTTTGCCGTCCATATAGGCGAGGAATTCCTCCGCATTGTTGACCTTGACGTCCGGATACATGTTGATCGGATAGCGGATCATCCCCGCGATCGCCGCCCAGTCCTCCGCGAGATACGCCTCGCGGACGGCAGCGGCAAGGCGTTCGACCTCGCTCTTCTCCATCGCTGTCACGGGCGAGTAATAATCCGGATCCTCCTCCGCGGCAGCATTCTCTGCCTGCTCCGGCTCTTCCGCGGGCTGCTGGCCGCCGAGAAAGGCTGTGCCGTCGGCGATATGCTCCTGGTCATCTTCCCAGCTCAGCGCATAGCGTTCGCCGGCAAAGACGATGCGCCCCGTGCCGTCGGTATAGACCACGGTCTCGACAGGGTCAGAGACGTCGTCCGTGAAGACAAGATCGGTCTTGGTGCAGTTGCTGTATGCAACGCTCAGCGTCTCTTCGTCAAACTCGCCGCTCATGCTCCACTGGCTTTTCTCCGCCGCGCCGTTCGCCCAGGTTACGGTGATCTTCGCACCCCTTTCGCCCTCGGCCTCCACCAGGATGCTTCCCTTCCCCGCGCCGTATACACCGACAAAGTTCATCACCGGGTTCTGCCCGTCGCCGGATGTTTCGGCCGCAGGCTCGGCAGGGGCTTCGGACGCAGGGACTGTATTCGCGGTTCCGCAGGCCGCAAGCAGCACGAGCAGGCAGGCCATTGCGATCATCAAGAGCTTTTTCATTCTTCTGTTCCCTTTCCTCCGTCCGTTTGGACGGCAGTTGGCATTGTAGCACCGATCTGCTTCCGAAAGCAACACAAGTTAAGAAAACTTATGGGTTTTCCATGAAGAAAAGAGCCCGGGATAGGATCCCGTGCTCTTTTACGATGGAGTCAGCCAGCTCAATACCAGCCCGCGTCCGTATAATTGCTGTCGTCGGCGATGAAGCTGTCGACGATCCCGTGGTCGGCATAGGTCACGTCCACGCGGAACCAGCCGCGCGACGAGGTATATACCATGTTCCAGGCGTGGAAGATCGTCGTCCCCTGCTGGACGTTGCCGTACACGACCTTTGCCGGGATGCCCTGGCTGCGCAGCATTGCCGCTGTCACGACGGCATAGTCGAGACAGGTCGCCGTCTTACGCGCAAGGATCTCGTCGGGATCTCGGATATAGGTCTGGTCGCCGTTTTCGGCGAGCGTCTCGTCATAGTCGAGCTCCCCTGCGACATAGCTTTTGACCAGTTCGATTTTTCTGTCGTCGTTGCTCTCGCCCGTACAGAGTTTTGCCGCCGCGTTCACGCAGTTTGAATATCCGGTGAACCACACATAGGTGCTCGGCCGAAGGAAGGGCTGGAATTCGTCGAAGAGCGCGGCGTCGCAGGCGCCCTCCATCACGCGCTCATACAGCTCGGTGTTCGTGCTGTCCTTGACTTTTTTCATGATCTGGATCGCATAATGCCCGCTGCCGTCGCTGAGCGGATAATAGGCGACCTCTCCCGTTCTGGGAACCAGATAGACGCGCTCCGTTCCGCCGTCGGGGATGATCTTGACGCGGATCTCCTCTTCGCTTTTAGCCGTCAGGGCAATATAGCCCTCGCCTCCGTGGGCGGCGTCGATGGCAAAGCTGTCGTTCGTCTCGGCCGGGGTGAGATAGGAGTAGACCGGCAGATACCGCACAGCCGCCGCGGACTTCTCCCGTCCGCCGCCGAAGACGGCGAGAGCAGGCGCGCTCTGCAGATACAGGCTGCAGAGCACAAAGAGCGCAACAAGTCCGCTGATGATCGCATTTCGTTTACTGTTTGTCATATACGTTAACTCATCGGTGAAGATTACAGGATCTTTTTCAAGAAGGCATATGAAAAGCCTGTTTTGTTATTATACCCGTTTTTTGCATATCTTTCAAGTATATACCACTGCTTTCCCGCCCGCAGGCGGTTTTTCGTCTTCTCGTCATATCCAAAAGCGATCAGGAGGCTTCCCCGCTTTTATGGGGAAAGCCTCCTGCTGTTTATCGATTTTGTTCGACGCGCGGATCAGGCCGCGGCGTCCAGCGCGTTTGCAGCGAGATAGCGCTCGATGCGCAGCGCGACATTCGCCTGAAGGCTGCGATAGAAGAAGAGATAGTCATAGACGTGATACGCGCCGTCCGGCAGACCGGGAACGATTGCCGGATACTCCGCCGCCTCGACGTCCGTCACCTTGACGACGCCGCGCGCGGTGTCGATATAGCAGCCGCAGAGCTCCGCTCCCTCGGCCGAGATCCCGCCGTCATAGTTGGTAAAGCAGGAGCCGGGGTTCTCGCTCCTGTCGGCAACCGTGCCGTCGGTCTTCCAGTTCAGCGGATTGATGGAGAGCGCCTTTTGCGAGGCGGGATTGATAAAGGTCTCCGTCACCTCCGGCGCTTCGCAGTCAAAGCTGATGACGACGCCGAGATCGTCCTCCGACGCGGCAGGACGGATCTGGGGATACGCCTTTGTCATCTCCTCCGTCACGGGCCAGCCGATGCCGTACACCGCGACGAGACGGTCAAAGAGCTCCGCCTCTCCGAAATACTCCTCCAACAGACGATAGCACATGTCCGCGCCCTGGGAGAAGCCCGCGAGCAGGATCGGCCGACCGTTGTTTTCATGCTCGAGATAATACGAGAAGGCCGCCGAAACATCGCTGTACGCGAGCTCGAGATACTCCTCACGCGCTTCCGGAGAGAGCTCATAGATCTTCATCGCGCCCTGTCGGTAATAGGGGGCGAACATCCGCGTCTGCTCCTCATAGAGCCCGCGCTCCATGTTCAGCGCGCCGAGGAAAGACGCCTTTGTTTTCTCGTCGCTGAGCGACATGTTGAATTCCTCGTTCATGTCGACCGTCGGGCAGATGAGGAACAAATCGACCTCTTTTCCCTCACCCTCCGCATAATAAGCCCAGTTTTCGGCCACGGAATAATCCGTCGTCGCTATTATCGGTTCGGCGGCCTTCCCGCAGCCCGTCATCACCAGGCACAGCGCCAGCAGCGCGCACAGCGCGGCAGTTTTTTTCTTCATGCTATTATTTCTTCCTGTTCTTTCTGTTTTATATCCGGATCGTCAGCACGTTCAGCCCCAGGATGTTCTGATACTGCACGTCCCGCGCGATCTTGAACACCATGCGGATACCGATGTTCTTGGTCGGATCGTCGCTTTCCGCGATCTTCTGTCTCTCACCCGGATCGAAGGGAACGCAGTCGTCCCGGAGCCGGAGGATCACGTCGTTGTCCTTGTGGACGACGCGGACGTCGACTGTGTGGGATCTGGTGCTTTTGGTAAAGCCGTGGTCGATGATGTTGCCCGCCATCTCCTCCATGGCAAGCCCCGCCAGATAGGCGCGTCTTTCATCCACGCAGCGGGAACGGCAGAACTCCTGCACCTCGCGGGAAACGGAGACGACCTCCTCCATGCTGTGGAGGGACAGATCCATCCGCTCGCTCTCCGGAGCGCCGAAGTCGTCGGGGATGACCATATAATCGTCCATCGTCCGGGGCAGGTGTCTTCTCTTGAGGAATGAATAGCCAATGACGACAAGCAGGCACACGAGGCCGTTGAGCACGTTTGCGACATACACGCTCCGGATGCCGAGCTTTGCGATCAGCAGCACGGTGAAGCCTGCCACGCAGACCACGCCGTCAAGCAGCGAGAGCGTATGGACAAGCCCCTGTTTCCCGGAGGCCTGGGCATAGCAGGTCGCGTGCATGCACAGCACGCTCAGCGGCATGCACAGCGGCAGGATCCGCATCCCCCACACCGTCATCTGGTAGACCGGCTCCGCGCTGTCGCGGTAAAAGATCCGCGTCATCGGCACGGCGCAGAGGACGATCCCCGCGACGACAGCGCACATCATGGGAAGATAGCGGCGGAACATCACACGCATGACGTCTGTCAGTGACTGTCGGTCCTCCTCACCGATGCTCACTGAGATCATCAGCCGTGAGACCGCAAGCATTCCCGTGGGCAGCGCCCAGAAGATGCGCATCAGATTGTCCGCCGCGGCAAAGGCCGAGATGCCGACGCTGCCGACGAAAATCTCGATCAGATGGTTCACGATCAGCCCGCGCGCGGTCTGATAAATATTGCTGGCCGCGCCGGGAAAGCCGATTTTTACGATATCGCCGCATTCCCGCCACTGAAGTTTCTTCGCGCCGATCTTCAGATGGGTCTTGCCGGAGAGAAACGGTCCGGCCTCGACAAAGACGAAGCTCCACATGCCGAGCGACGTGGCAAGCGCCAATCCGAAGGCCTCCATCCGCAGGATCTGGATGAAGAGAAAATTCAAAATCACATTGACAATGATATAGACGATGCTGGCCGTCATTGTCTGCTTTCCTTTGTTCTCCAGCGAAAGAAAGGCCGGAAGCTGCGCCCCGAGCACCGTCGGGAACAAGCCGACCGTCTGGCCGAGCAGATAGCGGTTGAAGATCGGGCGCACCACCTCGTCCTGCGTCAGAAATCCGGTGAGATCAAAGCTCCCCATCAGGACAAAGATCACCGTGAAAAGCGCCGCGATCAGAACCGAGAGCAGCAGGTTGAGGGAAAAGACGTTCTGCAGCTTTCCCTGCTGGTTTTGCCCCATATATTTGCCGCACAGGATCACCGAGCCGCCGGCGAGCATCGTGGCGAGCGAGGTGACGAGCATCCCGACAGGACCGTACAGGCCGACGGCGCTCATCGCGTCGATGCCGACGTAGTTTGTGGCGAAAAAGCTGGACACAATGCCGTTGACAGATCCGGCCGCGGCAAGCAGCACCTGAATCGGAAGCAGGCGCAGCATCAGCTTCGCCATGATCTTCATGTTGGCATTCTGTTCCTTCATGTTGCCGTCTCTCTTTCCCCGTCAGAAGCCGTCGCCTTGTCGACGGACGCGGAGCTGCTTCCCCGGTACTCCATGCACAGCATCGTCACATCGTCGAACTGCTCGGAACCCATTTCAAAGCTGTTGACAGCCGCCTCTACCGTTTTCAGGATCATCTCAGGGGAAGCGTCGGGATCGGCATTGAGCGTTTGCAGCATACGCTCGGTGCCGAACATCTCGCTTCTCGCGTCCGTCGCCTCGGGCACGCCGTCCGTATACACGAACAGCTTTGCGCCGGGCTTGAGCTGCAGCTCATATTCCTTATACCGGATGCCGTCCATCCCGCCGATGACAAAGCCGTGTTCGTCTTTTACCAGTTCAAAAACGCCGCCCGGCTGCTTCAGGACGGGGTACTCGTGCCCGGCATTGGCCGCCCGCAGCGTGCCGGTGGAGATCTCAAGGATGCCGAGCCACACCGTGACGAACATCTCCTCGTGATTGTTCGAGCAGATGGCGGCGTTCGTACTCGTCAGGATCTCGGCCGGAGACCGGCCCATCATGGCGCTGTTGGCCAGGATGATTTTCGAGGCCATCATGAACAGCGCGGCCGGGACGCCCTTGCCCGACACGTCCGCCATCACCATGCACAGATGGTCGTCGTCGATCAGGAAGAAGTCATAGAAATCCCCGCCGACCTCCTTCGCCGGGTGCATGCTGGCATAGATGTCAAACTCCTCCCGATCCGGGAAGGCCGGGAAAATGTTCGGCAGCATGTCGGCCTGGATCCGCGTGGCAAGAGAAAGCTCCGTCCCGATGCGCTCTTTTTCCGCCGTGATCCGGGTCAGATTTTCCTCATGCTCGACCAGATCGCGCTCCATATCCGCCATGATGAGACTCAGGTTTTCCACCTCGTCGCCCGTCCGGATGTTGAGCATGGCGAAATGATCCGCCGAACGGTCGCCCTCGCGGGTGTCGCGGACATAGTCCTGTGCGGCATCGGCAATGGCGTTGATCGGATTGACCAGCGTCTTTTTCATATGCTGCGTCAGAAAATACGCGACGATGAGCGTAACGATGCTTGTCGCGATCACGTACTGGATCACGAACGAGCGCATCCCGACAGCGACTTCCTTGAGCGAGATGTCCGCCAGAATAAAGCATGGCGTAGCATCCTCGCCGCTGTATACCGGAACGCCCGCCGTGCACAGCCAGGCATAGTTCTCACGGTTTCCGATATAATACAGCTTTCCTTCTCCATCCCAGTTGAGGAAAAGCTCGATCTCTTTCTCATCGACCGGCTCCCAATCGCCTGGCTCACAGATATGGCCGGGTCTCTCGTCCGGATCGGTTACATAGACGATCGCGCCGGTCTCTTTGTCATAGACCGCGAAATAAATATCGTTTACCTCGCTGGCAGTGAGAAACTCCTTCAGGATCGCGCGGAGGACCCAATAGTCCTCCCTCTCGGTAATGTCAGAAAAATGGGCGCGAAATTCGTCCGACCGCGGTTCGGCGCGCTCCTCCTCACTCATGGCGTGATAAATCTCCATCACGTCGCGCGAAAGGCTCTGGGTGTCGATCACCTGCTCCACGACCGCGGCCGCAGAGCGTGACAATCCGAAGGCTTCCCCGATATACTGGCCGACGAGCGCGTTGGTATACAGTCCCAGCCCGATCAGCAGCGCCACAAGGCCGAGCACGATCGAGCTCATCAGCGCCGAATGGAACACGCGTGCAGCGAGAGAGAAGTGCTTTCTCTCCATCTCATTCATTTCTCTGACTGTTTTCTCCGGCATGGTGCTCCTCCGTTGTTTTGATCTGACCCGTTTTCCATTTCTCGGGGTCTTTGTCAAATGCTCCTTGCCGGGATCGGCACATGCAGCCGATCCCGCCTGGGAACATTTGCGTTTCTTCTATCAGCCCTCGACCGGCTGGGACAGCCCCGCGATATCAAGTGCGGCGCTCTGGGTGACCTCGGTCTTGCCCTCAAGGTTTTCATAGACGAACTTCAGCGTCCAGCCCTTGCACAGCACGCAGTGGTTCGTTCCGGACACGACCTGGGAAGCGAGATGCAGCACGGCGTCCTCGACCTCGACGCTGCCGTCCCGGTCAACGGTCCAGCCGCCAAGCAGCTGTCCATTTTCCACGTCGGCGCTGACGACCTCGCCGCTCTCAGCGATCTTGCCGAGATCCAGCGCGGCAATGTTGCGGATCTCCGCCTTGCCCTGGAGGTCTTCGTAAACCGTGACGACGGCATAATAGGGCTGAGCATCGGGGTAAACGACCGTGGCCTCGGCGAGGATGCTGTAATTCGTGCCGGAAACCAGCTGTGTGCCGAGCAGCGCAACAGGCGTGTAGTTGACGCCCATGAGGCCTTCCATCGCCTTGTCAAAGGCAGCCTTCGCCTCGGCCGAGAGCTCGCCGGAGTCGTTCAGCGTCCAGCCGCCGACGGCAGCCGGTTCTTCCTTCTTCTGTCCGCACGCGGCGAGAGAGAGAAGCATTACCGCAAGCAGTACGATGGCGATCCATTTCTTCATGTTCATTTTCTCCTTATCTATCAAAATCTGTTTTTTGTCAGCGAACCGCCGGAAAATGCTCCATACGTTTGTTTTTAATTGTAATCAATTTCTGCCATTCTGTCCAGTAAAATAATCCTCTCCTTCGCGCAAAAAGGCCGCGGAAAGCTTCCTTTCCGCAGGCCTTTTCCCTGTATCCTTATTTTTTCAGCACGACCTCGCCCGCACGTCCGCCGCAGTAGCGCCCGTTTTCCAATACCGGCACGCCGTTGATATAGACGTGCGCGATGCCGCCGGGTCTCGCATCCGGCTTTTTCTCGTCGACCCTCAGCGCCTGCGGGTCGATCACGGTCAGATCGGCCTTGTAGCCTGGCCTGAGATAGCCGCGCTCCGGGATCCGGAAACGATCTGCCGTAGCGCCGGTCATCTTGCGCACGATCTTTTCCGTCGGGATGCCGTAGCGCCGCCCCAGCAGGAAGAACTGGGGGAAGGTCTGGAACGCGGCGATGTTCTGCAGCCCCTTCTCCTCGACCCAGGCGTCTGTCATGAACACCGACAGCTCGTCCTCCATCAGCCGATGCACGATCTCGTCGTTGTAATACTTTCCGAGATAGATGCTGCCCGCCCGGTTCGACAAATCGACCAGCTTGAGATACATGTCGAGATTGCTCATCCCCTCCTCGGCCGCAGCCTGGGGGATGGTCTTGCCCTCGTATTCCGGGTGCTCGTCGGAGATATAGGCGATCACCATATCGTCCCAGTCGATCCCCAGCACCTTGCGGTACATCAGGATCGTCAGCTGCAGCTTGAAGCGGTTGATCGGCTTCGCCGCCTCCTCCTTAGACAGCGCGGCGTACCACTCCGGGAACACGACCGTGATGACCGACGCGCCATAGTGGAAGGCATAGTTGTCATAGGCGATGGGGTTGCCCTTCTCCCGCTCGCGGTAGAAGGTGGCGAGCATTTTGTCAAGCAGCTTCCAGCTTCTCTGGCCGGTGAAGATCAGATGGCTGTATTCAAGGCGGCAGCCGGCGCTGTGCATGATCTCCACCGCCTCGTCCAGTCCCATCTCCAGATGGGACTTCTTCGTCAGCAGCGGATAGTCGGCGCTGACGATCGAGCAGGCGCGCGGATGGATCGTGATGATGCCGTCGTATTTCGCGACCTCTTTGGCAAAGGCCGTGATCTCGTCGCTGCGGGAATAGCGGCTGGGCTCGTACATAAAGCCAAACGAGCCGCCGAAGGCGCCGCCCTCCATCGCCTCCCGCACGTGCGAGAGCTCCCGCTCGATCTGCTCCGGCGTAAAGGGCGTGGGGTCATAGCCCGCGATGCCCGCGCGCACCGAGCCCTGGCCGATCAGCGGCACGAGATTGACGAAGAGATTGCCCTTTGCGCGCTTTTTGAATTCCGCAAAGCTGCACGGTGCCTGCGCGTCAAAGAGGCCGCCGCCGATCTTGTCGCGATAGGGCGTGTCGGGCTCGACGCCGAAGGGGGAAAAGCTGCAGTTTCCCGTGATCTGGGTCGTGATGCCCTGTTCGATAAAGGGCTTGTAAAACTTCTCCGCGTCCGCACGGTCATAGAAGAAATCGTTGTGCGAGTGCGCGTCTATCAGTCCCGGGCAGATCTCCATCCCCGTGATATCCACGACTTTGTCCGCGCCCTCGTCGATCGTGCCGCCCACGGCCAGGATGCGGTCGTCCTCGATCAGCACGTCGCCTTTGACGGACGCCTCGCCGCTTCCGTCCAGAATCGTTCCGTTTTTGAATAAAGTCTTCATACGATGCTCTACTCCCGTTTATAGAAATCAGAAATCGCGCTGTTCATATTCAGCATTTTACGGTTTTCTCCCGCCCGCGTCAATCCTTTTCATGCCCGCCCACTTGCAATGGCGGCGCGTTTTGTCTAAAATAGAAACATAAATGATCCTGTGTGCGGAGGAAAAGCATGCGCTTTGATTTTTATGTGAGGACAAAAAAGGATCTCGTCGAGGCCGTCGAGACCTTTGGCATCGTGCCTTATTTTGCCAACTCCCTCCCCGGCTTCTCGCTGGAGGAGCACTGTCATCCCGCCGCGCTGTGGTCGGACACGGGAGAGTGCAGCTGGGACTGGAAAGGTCCCGTGATCCGCGAGACCAACTGCGCCTACGGCAAGTTTTTCGAAAAGAAGGCCGTCTATGTCAGCCGGGACTGGTTTCCGGATCTGGCGAATTATCGCCGCGACGGTTATGACTTCGACGCGCGCTATGACGACGGGCTCGCCCGCTTTGACGACAAGGAGCTCTTCGAGCTCATCGACGCGAACGCTCCGATTCTCTCCAAGGAACTGCGGACAATGGGCGGCTATGCCTATACGGCGCGCAGCGGGCAGAAGACCGAGGGAAAGAAGGGCTTTGACGCCTCGATCACGCGCCTTCAGGAGCTCGGCTATGTCGTGATCAGCGATTTCGTCTATTCCGAGGACAAATACGGCAACCGCCGCGGCTGGGGCGTCGCGTCCTATTCCACGCCCGAGAAGTTCATGGGCAGCGATTTCACCGACCGGGTCTACGCCCGCTCGCCGGAGGAGTCGTACGCGCGCCTGCTCGCGCACCTGCACGAGCTGCTGCCCGAGGCGGGAGAAAAAGAGCTGAGGAGATTTCTGAAATGATCGAGCTGAACCTGCTGCTGTTTCTTGTTACGACCGTATTGTACATCAGCTATTTCTTTTCCGAGGGGAAAACGAACGTTGAGCGTGGCCTCGCTGCGCTGCGCTTCTTCACGGTGCTGTCCAACCTCTTTTGCGCCTTCGCCTCACTTCTGATGGCGGTCGCGCTCTTCGGCGGCGTCCCGCCGCGCTGGGTCTGGCTTGTCAAATACGTTTCCACGGTAGCCGTGGCCGTCACCTTTACCACTGTCATGGTCTTTCTCGGCCCACAGTACGGATACGCCGATCTGTTCCGCAAGCGCGATCTTTACTTTCATCTGATCGGCCCGCTGCTCGCCCTCGTCTCTTTCTGCTTTACCGAGCGGTTTTACCCTCTCTCCTTCGCCTCGTCGCTGCTCGGCGAGATCCCCGTTATTCTCTACGGCGCGTTCTATCTCTACAAGGTCGTCCTCGGCCCGGATAAGGGTCGCTGGGATGATTTCTACGGCTTTAACCGGGGCGGCAAGTGGCCCGCTTCCTTTGCCGCGATGCTGCTCGGCACGTTTTTGCTCTGCGTTGTCATCCGCTGGCTGTACGGGCTGTGATCCGGCGCAGCAGGTTTACATAACATTTGAGGAGGGACAGTGTGAAAAAGAAATCTTTAACCGCGCTTGCGGCGCTCGGGATCCTTGTCCTCCTGTTGGTTGTGCTCTTTCTGGTCGCTGGGCGCACCTCTCTCGTGCTCCGTCCGCTCGAGATCGTGCAGGAGACTGCCCCGACGCCCGAGCCGACAGCGCATGTCCATCTCTATGACGCCCAGACGCATCTGTGCACCGGCTGCGGCGAGCCCTGCCCGCATGAAAACGGTTTTGACGATTCCGATCGCTGCCGCGACTGTCTCTGGCTCTGCCCGCACGAGACGCACAGCGCCAAGACGGCGGCCTGCCCTGTCTGCGGCAAGCAGTTCAACCATCACTTCGGCATGGACGGTGTCTGCGACGTCTGCGGGGCCGAGGCCGCGCTCTACACTGTCGAGCTGCCGGACCGCTACTTCTCCCCCGCTACGCACAGCGGCCGCTGTCTGCGCGATTCCCTGACGCTCCCCGACGGGCTGACGCTCGAGCTCGCGGTGTATCTGCCCTGGGATTATAACGAGCAGACCCGCTATAACGTCGCGATCATGCTCCACGGCGACGGCGGGAGCTGTGACGACTGGACCGACGCGCCGGAGCACACCCACCGCGGCGACATTCAGTTTTATACCGTCTATGACAATATCGTGGAAGAGCATCTGTGCGATCCCTTTATCGTCGTTGGCATCGACAACCGCTTCCTCAAAAGCAGCTTTTACGGCGAGGGACTGATCGAGGATACGCTGCTGCCCTATATCGCGCGCACATTCTCCACCTGGATGGAGGGCGAGAGCCACGACGAGATCGCCGCGGCGCGCGAGCACATCGCGATCGGGGGCTTAAGCCGCGGCTCGATCTACACCTACGGCGTCGGGATGACCCGCTGTCTTGACGTGGCGGCAAACTTCTGCTGCTTTTCCAATGGCTATGTCGGCGACGTGCCGCGCCAGATGCTGGCCGATGGGCAGGACAAGCTGCCGATCAGGAGCTATATCGCAACAGTCGGGCTGATGGACGAATACATCTATGTCCGTGCCCACCGCTATGATTATGAGGTGCTCTGCACCGCCATCGACACCATCACCGACGGGGAGAATGCCCGGATGTTCGAGATCGAGGCGGGACACAATTTCATCACCTGGACCACAAGCTTTTATAACGCGCTGCTTCTGATGTTCTGATGCCTCTATATGCAGAAAGACCTCCCAACGGGAGGTCTTTCTCTGTATGATCAGGAAACGAGCATCGACAGCAGCACATAGATCCAGTGTGCCGCGACGCCCGCGCACAGACCGCCGAGCGTGTGGCTGGCGATCGCCTTGCCGATCAGTTCCTTGCAGTGCAAGCTGTCCATCATCGAGGTGTGCGTGCTTAAGTAACCGCTCCAGCACATGCACATCGCTGTAAAAACGGCGATGTCGTTCGGCCCTGCAAGCCCCTGGCGGACGAGCGTCGCCGTCAGGCTCAGCGAAGCGCCCGCCGCGCCGAGCGCCGTGACCGGCACGCCGACCGCCTCGGGCGAGGTGAAGCCGAAGAGCGGCTTGAGGATAAAGTCGATCTTGCTCGCAAGCCGGGGCAAAAGCCGGATCCCTTCGTACGCGGCTCCGGTATACGCTCCGCTCTCCGACGGGCCGTTGATGAGCATCATCACCAGCGTACACACGACGAGCACCCCCGGCACGATTGCGACGCCCATCTTCACGCCGCTGTGGCCGCCCTCGAGGATCGCGCCCATCACGCGGCTGCCGATCCCCCCGCGGCGCTCCGGGCGCATGCCGGCCGGCGTTTCGGCCGCCTCGCCCTCAAGCGGCGGGAGCCCGGCCTCGGTCCCGAAATGCTTTTTCGTGAAGATGAGCATCAGCCGGGTCGAAACGACGCTGCCGATCACCGCGCCGAGCAGCCCGATCAGCACCGCGGCGCCGAGCGGCCGCCCCATTGCGGGAGAAAGGCTGTACATATACGAGCATACGATCAGCCCCATGCCGAAGGCCGTGCCGAGATTGGTCAGCGCCGGGAACTGATACGCCTTGAAGAAATGGCGGAAATTCTGATCCTCGGCAAGTGCGAGGATCGCCGGGTTGTCCGACAGAAAGGTCGTCACGACGCCCAGCGCCGACGCCCCCGGCATGCCGTAGATCGGACGCATCAGCGGCTGGAGCACGCGGTTGGCAAGCGAGACGAAGCCGAACTCGCTTAAGAGAGCCGAGATCGCGCCCATGATCACGCAGACCGCCGTGATGTACAAAACCGTGTCGATCAGCAGGCGGTACGCCGTGTTCATCATCGTGTTGATCGTGTTGGCCAGCCCCATGCGAAAAGCGAAAAGTGCAAAAAACGCCGCGAAGACAAGCGGGAAAAGGAAGCTCTCCCATCCCAGCTCTTTCTTATAGACGGTCGTGTTCATGCCGGATCCTCCTTGAACCGTTTCTCGCTGTTTGTTTGCCCACCTTGGGGCACGAGCTCATTCTATCGTTCGCACGTGCAAAAGTCAATGATTACCAATTGCTGTTCCGCGCCCTCTTCCTTTCACTCTGATTTTGCCATTATTCTTTTCTTCGTCTATTGCAAAGCAGCGGATTTTAGCATAAAATAGTGTAGTTGGAATTAAACGCACAAAGGAGACAAACCATGCTTGAGATCAAGAACCTGAGCTTCGCGGTCAGCGAAGAGAACAGGGAAAAAGAGATCATCCACGATCTGAGTCTTATGATCGAAAACGGGAAGTTCGTCGTCATTACCGGCCCGAACGGCAGCGGCAAGTCCACGCTCGCGCGTCTGATCATGGGCATCGAAAAGCCGATTTCCGGCAGCATCCTCCTGGACGGCGAGGATATCACCGCCCTCGACATCACCGAACGCGCGAAGCGCGGCATCAGCTTTGCCTTTCAGCAGCCCGTCCGCTTCAAGGGCATCCGCGTGCAGGATCTGCTCCGTCTTGCCGCGGGGAAGAACCTTTCCCTCTCCGCCGCCTGTGAATACCTCTCGGAGGTCGGTCTCTGTGCGCGCGATTATATCGACCGCGAGATCAACTCCTCCCTCTCTGGCGGTGAGCTCAAGCGTATCGAGATCGCAACGCTTCTTGCACGCCAGACCAAGCTCAGCGTCTTTGACGAGCCCGAGGCTGGCATCGACCTGTGGAGCTTTCAGAATCTGATCCGTATATTTGAAAAGATGCAGGGTGAGATCCAGGACAGCTCCATCGTCATCATCTCCCACCAGGAGCGCATCCTGCAGATCGCCGACGAGATCATCGTCCTCGCTGACGGCCGCATCACCAGGCGCGGCAAGCCCGACGAGATCCTGCCGGAGCTGATCGGCAGGACCGCGCCGGTCAGCGTCTGCGAAAAGCTGCAGTAAGGGAGGAGAAAGAACATGGTCAAACTTGACGCGATCCAGAAGCGGCTGATCTCCGAGATCGCCGATCTTCATTCCGTTCCGGCCGGCGCGTACAACTTCCGCGCGAACAGCCAGCTTGCCGGGCGAAACACCACCGCCAACATCGACATCATCTCCAAGGAAAACGGCAGCGGCATCGACATCCGCATCAAGCCGGGCACCAAAAACGAAAGCGTCCACATCCCCGTCGTGATCAGCGAGAGCGGCATCAAGGAGACGGTATACAATGACTTTTATATTGGCGAGGACGCCGACGTCGTGATCGTCGCCGGCTGCGGCATCGACAACTGCGGCGGCCAGGACAGTGAGCACGACGGTGTCCACCGCTTCTTCGTCGGACGCGGCGCCAAGGTGAAATATGTGGAAAAGCATTACGGCTCTGGCGACGGCAGGGGCAAGCGCATCCTCAACCCGGTGACCGAGTGCTATATGGAAGAGGACAGCTCCATGGAGATGGAGATGGAACAGATCAAGGGCGTCGACTCGACCGAGCGCACGACGATCGCCGAGCTGAAGGCCGGCGCAAAGCTCATCGTCAAGGAGCGCCTCATGACCCACGGCAGCCAGAACGCCGTCAGCTCCTATCAGGTCAACCTCAACGGCGCGGGCGCGACGGCGGACGTCGTCTCCCGCAGCGTCGCACGCGACGACTCAAGCCAGACCTTCAACGCCCGCATCACCGGCAACGCGCCCTGCAGCGGCCATACCGAGTGCGACTCGATCATCATGGACCGCGGCCACATTCTGGCCATCCCCTCGCTCGAGGCCAACGACATCGACGCGATGCTCGTCCACGAGGCCGCGATCGGCAAGATCGCCGGCGACCAGCTGACCAAGCTGATGACGCTGGGGCTGACAGAAGCGGAGGCTGAGGAGCAGATCATCAACGGCTTCCTGCGTTGAAACAGAGGAGGAAAAGAGTCATGTTTCTGAAACTGACAAAATGGTTTGGAAAGCCGATCTGTGTCGTACTGTACGCCGCGTTTGCGGCTCTTGCGGCAAAGAAAAAGCCGATCCCGCTGATCGTGCTCTTCGCGATGCACCTTGCCGAGACGCTGACCATCGGCCGCAAGGTCGCCAGGGAAAAGGGCGTCGGCACGGCGGAATGGATCGCAAACTGTCTCGCCTTCGGCTTTACCTGGTGGCTGCCGCTGCGCAGCGAATAATCAAAAACGGATGTGAATCAATGGTTCACATCCGTTTTTTAGTTTCTAGTTTCCGGTTTTTCGAATCAATCCGAGAACACGTGCTTTTCGATCACGGCGGCAAGCGCCTCGAGCCCTGCTTTGTCTTGTTCGGAAAACCGGTTTAAGAGCGGGCTGTCGATGTCGAGCACGCCTACGACCTCCCCGCCGCGGTGCAGCGGGATCACGATCTCGGAATTGGACGCGCCGTCGCAGGCGATATGCCCCGGAAAGGCGTGCACGTCCGGCACGAGCTGGGTTTTGTCCTCCCTCGCCGCTGTGCCGCACACGCCGCGGCCAAGCGGGATCTCGATGCAGGCGACGCGTCCCTGGAACGGGCCGAGCACCAGTGTCTCGCCCTCGCGCAGATAAAAGCCGGCCCAGTTCAGGCCGCCCAGCGTCTGGAAGATCAGCGCCGAGAGATTCGAAAGGTTTGCGATCGGGTGCCTAACGCCCGCGATGAGACTTTCCGCCTCGGCGCAGAGCGTCCGGTAATCAACATCTTTCACGGTTCGATCCTCCTTATCCGAATGTGTCGATCAGGCCGCGCAGCCCCTCGCGCTCATAGATGCCGCGCACCCAGACGAGCTCGTCCGAGATCAGCGCGTCGATCGCCCGCATGCCCAGCACCTCGACCGGGGCGCGGTCGTCGGTCAGCACGTGGTTGCCGCCCGTCACCGGTGTCAGGCGCTGGGAGACCTGCTCCATCATGCTGCGCAGCTCGCCGGGCTCAAGCGTCTTCAGATTTTCCGCCAGACGCTCCGCCGGATCTCCCTCGACGCAGGCGAAAAGCTCGCGGTTGGTATTGCCGCGCACGTCCGCCGTTACGACAGCGGGAAAGACCGCGGCGATCGTATCACACAGCGACTGGTTGATGCTGCCCTCGCCGTCGGAGTGCATGTTCATGTTCACGGCCATCACGCCGCCCTCCGCAAGATGCTCGCGCACCAGCGTGAAGAACTCGACCGAGGACATCTGAAACGGGATCGTGATGTCCTGATAGGCGTCGACCAGGATCACGTCATATTTCGTGTCTACCGCCTGGAGGAACGCGCGGCCGTCGTATTCCGTCACCTTCACCGCCTCCGGCAGATCGAAATAACGCCAGGCGAGCTCGGTGATGCGCCCGTCGATCTCCACACCCTCGACCGAGGAGCCGGGGAAATAGTCGAGACACTGCTTCGCATAAGTGCCCGTCCCGTTGCCGAGGACAAGCACGCGCGGCGCCTCTTTTCCGCACATGACGGGCGCGGCGAGGGCATAGTCGTAATACATGCCCGTGAGGCCGCCCTCCTTCATTGTGACGGACTGGACGCCGAAGAGAACATTGGTCGACAAGACGATGCTCCGCTCGTCCTCCTTGACCTGGAGATAGTTATAAACCGACTCGCCCTCATAGGTCAGATCCTCCTCCCAGAAAGCAAAGGCTGTGCTGCGGCCGAAGATCGCGCACAGAAGAAAGAGGATGAGGCAGATCACCGCCGTGCGCAGCTTTGTCTTCGCGCTGAGGAAGAATGCCAGCGCGATCGCAAGCAGAATGCCGGAGAAAAGCAGAAAGGTCACCGCCGTGCCGACCGTCGGGATCGTCACAAAGGTCGGCAGAAAGGTGCCGAGGATGCTGCCGATCGTGTTGCACGCGCCGAGTCGGCCGACCGTTCGCCCGCTGTCGTCAAGACTCTCGACCGCGGACTTGACCAGAGAGGGCGTGACCGTGCCGAGCAGGAACAGCGGGAAGACGAAGATCACCATGCACGAGACGAAGGCCGCGATCACGAGGAAATTGCTGCTGACCGTGAAGATCAAAAGCCCCGTGACGCCCATGATGATATATTTCCCCAATACCGGGATCGCGGCGATCCAGACCGCGGCGATGAGGATCCTGCGGTAGAGCAGCGCCGGGTCGGGGTTTTTATCCGCCGCTCGGCCGCCGTACAGGTTGCCCAGCGCCATCGCGATCATGATCGTGCCGATGATGATCGTCCAAACGATCTGGGACGAGCTGAAATACGGCGCGAGAAGACGGCTTGCGCCAAGCTCGACCGCCATGACGGACACGCCGGCAAAAAACTCGGTCAGGTACAGAAACAGCTTGCTTTTCAGGATCGGATACTCCCGCATAAGCGCCCTCCCCCTTTGTTTGAATTCATGCTTGCGATTTTATCACATTTCCCTCCGCTTGCCAATATGCTCTTGCCAAGGCCGAGTACATGAGAGTAAAATGGAGAAAAACCTCGGAGGGATGCCCATGTCCTATCGCGTCGTACAGGGAGATATCTTATTGCAGCAAACCGACGCCGTCGCCATCAGCATTGAGATCGACTTCTCGCCCAGCGAGATGCCCTCCTGCCTGGCCGTCGCCGCCGCGGGCGGAGACGGGCTGCGCCGTGCGATCCGTGCGCTGCGCTTCGTCTCGGTCGGCCGCGCGGCCGAAGCCGATGCCGCTTCGCTCCCCTTTTCCCGACTGATCGTCACGGCCGCGCCGGTTTGGCTGACGGGAAAGGCCAACGAGCTTTTGATGCTGCACTATTGTTATCAAAACATTTTTGACCTTGCCGAAGACTCAGGCTGCCGCAGCATCGCAATGCCCTTTTTTTCCGCGCTCTATTATCGCTTCCCGAAGGAAGAGGCCGTCAAGATCGCCCTGCGCGAGGCGAAGGACCGCCCCCTCGATGTCATCTTCGTCGCCGACACGCCGGAGCTGTATGAAATCTGCCAAAAGCCCTACCGCAAGCCGGTGCTCGGCCGGTATATCGGCTATTACCGCGACCACGCGCTCTTTGAGCTGGATAACGGCCTCTTCGCCCGTGTGGATATTCGCCCCGAGGTCGTCGACGTCACGCCCATTTCGTACTTTGAGCCCTGCTTCCGCATCGGCAGCAATCCCCGGCAGCCCGCGCTGCCGGAGGACGAGATCGCCCGCCTGCGGCAGATCTACGAGGATAACGACTGGTAAAGGAGAAGAAAGATGAACGAATCCTACATCGCGCGCACCAGCGGTCTGAAGGCAAAGGACTATATCGGCTACGCGATGATCGACGCAGCCGGCTGCCTGGTGTTCAGTCTGGTGACGACCCTGCTGCAGAAGTTCTATACCGACATTTTCCATCTCAGCCCGCTCTTCATCATGCTGATGTTCATTGCGGCACGCATCTGGGACGGCATCAACGACCCGATCATGGGCCGCATCTGCGACACGGCCAAGCCCGGCAAGGGCGGGCGCTACCGCCCCTGGATCCTGTACGCGGCCTTCCCGCTCGCGCTCTCGGCCGTTCTGATGTTCCTCCGCTTCCCCGGCATGGGCGAGGAGGGGCACACCGTCGCGACCTGCGTTTACGCGACCGTGACCTATATCTTCTTCGGCATGGCCTACACCGTGCTGCAGATCCCCTTCGGCTCGCTCGCCTCAGTCGTGACGACGGACGCGCACGAGCGCAGCAAGCTCTCTGTCTGGCGCTCGATCGGCGCGGCGCTCGGCTCGATCCCGGTACTGCTGATCGCAAGCTTCGCCTATGAAAAGCGCCTTGATGCAAACGGAAACGTCGTGCTCGGCGAAAACGGCAAGGCGATCACCGACATGCAGTATGCTCCCGTGATCCGCGGCGTCGTGATCATGGCCCTCTTCTCCTTTGTGATGCTCCTCATCGCCTATACGCTCAACCGCGAGCGCGTCAAGACCAAGCCGCAGAAGAGCGAAAAGGGCGCGACCGTGAGGGCCATCCGGCTGCTGTTCTCCAACCGCGCCTTTGTCTCCGTGAGCCTGATCTCCATGCTGCTGCTCGCCGGGCAGATGTTCACCCAGAGCTTTTACACCTATCTCTTTGACGACTATTTCCACGCCAACTGGATGAATCTGGCCTCTCAGGCCTGCACCTATTCCCCGATGCTCGTGATGATGTTCCTCCTCCCCGGCATGGCGCGAAAGATCGGCAAAAAGGAAGTCTGCTCCGTCGGCGTCGCGGCGGCCGCCGCGGCCAACCTGATTCTCTTCTTCCTGCGCGGCATGGCGCCGGAGAAGCTGATGTGGATCTTCCTCGCGCTCTGCTTTGTCAGCGGTTGCGGGCTGACGACGCTCGTTATGCAGCTCTGGGCCATGGTGACCGATACGATCGACGACCTCGAGGTCAAAACCTCCAGCCGCGACGACGGCACGGCCTATTCCGTATTCAACTTCTTCCGCAAGCTCGGCCAGGTGCTCTCGGCCGTGTGCGTCAACGGCGCGCTGCTCGGCATGAATTACAAGTATGAAAAGGGCGCGGTGCAGACGCTCGGCAATCTCAAAAAGATGTACGACCTGGCCACGCTCATCCCCGCCGTACTCTTTGGCCTGATGGCGCTGATGCTCTTTGTCTACTATCCGCTGACGCGCAAAAAGGTCGCGGAGCTGCAGGAGCAGAAGGAGCTCAAGCTGCGCGAGCATTTTGAGAACAACAGCATCGATATCTGAACATGCAGTATACGCAAGCAACCCGGATCCGACGGATCCGGGTTGCTCTTTATTTGATCTCAAACCAGACCGGCAGGTCTGTCGGCAGACAGGGTACCGTGACCGTCTCCCCGCCGGGGATCGGCTCGCCCTCGCCACGCAGAAGCCAGCCCTCGGCGCAGCGCGGCAGCGTCACCGTCACCGACTCCGCCCCCCGGTCGAACACCGGGCAGGCCAGGATCCGGTCGCCGCAGAAGAAGCAGTCGGCCTCGCAGTCATAGCCCTCCTCGCGCAGGAAAACGGGATAGATCAGCGGCAGGTGTTCTTTCCGCTTTTTCTCGCATTCTTCCGCCAGATACGGCAGCAGCCGCTCCCGCAGCGCGAAGATCGCCCGCACGCTCTCCATCCGCTCCGGATAAAGCCACGGCATCGTGCTCTCCTGCCCCGGCTTCCACGAGTGCAGGACAAAGCGCGGCGTAAACACGCCGTACTGGAGCCATCGCAGGAACAGCTCCTCGTCCGGCTGCGGGCCGGAAAAGCCGCCGATATCCTGTCCGAAGAAGAGAAAGCCGGACAGCGCCATCGTCATCGCCTGATAGTGGTTATAGCGCAGCTCGGAAAAGGAGGTGTAGTTGTCGCCGGTCCAGGTGGTGGCAACGCGCTGCGTCCCCGCCATCGCGCAGCGGGAGATGTTGACAGGCACAAAGCCCTCCCCCATCGTCTCCTTCACGGCCTCGCAGCTGGCACGCGCCATGAGATAGGAGAAAAGCGGCCGGATCAGTCTGGCCCTCGTCTCGTGGCCAAAGCCGCAGGCGAGCACGGCGGCGTCCTGTACGTCATATTCGTTGTTGTCGTTCCAGATGCTGCGATAGCCCTTTTGGGTGAGCTGCGTCTTCACGCACGCTTTCCAGAAATCGTAGGCCTCCGGGTTCGTAAAGTCGAGATAGCTCGCCATCCCGCCCCAGAACGGGAAGCGGGCCGGGCTGCCGTCGGCGTAGTGCAAAAACCAGCCGTGCCGCGCGATCATGTCATAGAGCGGATGCGTGGTCAGAAACGCGGGCTTGACGTTTACGATCAGCTCCATGCCCCTCTCGCGAAACCAGGCAGCAAGCCCCTCCGGCGAGGGGATCTTGTCAAGGTTCCAGTGGAACACACAACGCTGATCACCGATCTGGGTGTAGCCGCTCGACATGTAAAAGCCGCCCGCGCGGATGCCGCTGCTCTCACATTTTGCCGCAAACGAGCGCAGGCGCGCGTCCGTATCCGGCGCGTCGGTATATTCCATCGTGCTGCCGCAGTAACGAAAAGCCCAGTCCGGCACCGGCACGCTCCCGCCGCAGAGGGCCGTAAAGCGCCGCACGATCTCCGCCGTCGTGCCGAGGATCAGATAATAGACCATGTTCTCCTCCTCGAAGCGGATCGAGGAGAAAGGCTCGAAATAATTGTCGTGCTCCGCGCCGAAGTCGACGCGGCCGTTGGAGCAGGTGTCATAAAAAAGTCCGTAGGATCCGGCGCTGTTTTCGCAGATGTAAAACGGGATCTGCTTGTATAGCGGGTCGCTCGCTGCGGCGGAAAAGCCCATCGAATCCACGGCGGCGAGGGCGAAGCTGCGCCCGGCCTTGTTCACGCCTCCGCACTTGTCGCCCAGACCGAAGATCCGCTCGCCCGCCTCGCGGCGCGTATAGTGCACCGAGCCGTCGCCGAGCTCACCGTCGAAGTTATAGGCAAGGCCGCTGCGGTCGGCATAGAGGATGCCCTTTTCGTTCTGCGCCGTGATGCGAAAATTTTTCTTCTCGACCGTGAAGTCAACACCGTCGAACGAAAAGCGTAGCTTCTCCCCATCTTCCTCAACTGCCGGACAAATGGCAGCAAAGCCCTCGGTCGCGAGCTTGTCGCGCCCCGCGAGGGGGCAGTCCGCCTCTCCGGGACAGACGCTCCAGGTCGAAAGTCTCGGCACATCGTCGCGCAGCAGTGCCACGCGCAGGATATGATCAAAAAAGTCAAGCCGCATGCTCACGCCATCCGCGCGATACAGGCGCATCGACGGTGCGGCCTCCGCAAGTGTAAAGCGATGGTCAAATTTCATGCCTTGGGATCTCCTTTTTCCAGGAAGTTTGCCGCAAGCCTAAAATAGTTTACATAACTCATTGATGTTTTAGATTTCGTAAACCGAAGTGCTCTTCCGCCGCGTTTCCAATGCGGAAGTCCCTCCCCGTTGGGGTCGCCGAAGCGGGCGAAGTTTGCGAGATAGTCCGTCATCTGCGCTGAGACGGCATAGTCCCGCTCGCCGTACGGCCGCCAGCCGTTCGAGAGCGTGCCGAAAATATAGCGCAGATCGCAGGAATGGAAGGCCCGACTGTCGTCCCCCGGCGAAT
This sequence comes from Clostridiales bacterium UBA6981, assembly GCA_002450075.1. Classification (GTDB taxonomy): domain Bacteria; phylum Bacillota; class Clostridia; order Oscillospirales; family Oscillospiraceae; genus Limivicinus. The sequence goes on along the minus strand of DJYJ01000045.1, from coordinate 23,687 downwards.
CAAGGTCGAAGAAATAGACAAAGCCGTTGTTCTTTTTGGCAAAGTCCATGCCGATCCACGCCATGATGGGCGCAAAGAGATCCGTATTCGTAAAGCCGATGAGATAGTCGAGCTTCAGCGGCTCGCGGATCATGCGGTCTACCGGCTCCGGGATCAGCAGCCCGTCGACGACCGGCATCGTGTTATAGGTCGAGTCCTTTCTCCGCGCCCGGATCGTCTCGACCGCGTCGAAGATCGCGTCGAGCGGAGCTTTTTTCAGCTCGTCAAAGCTCCTGCAGCCCGCGTCGCTCAAAAACTCCTCCCAGTATGCGTGCGTGTCCTCCGCCTTTCGCGGCAGCGCAAAGCGCGGGAAAAGCCCCGCCCCCGACATCATGGCCGCCCGCTGAAAGAGCCCGTCGTTCGCGTGATTGAGACAGAGATACTGGATCGAGATCGCCCCGGCGCTCTGACCGAGGAGTGTGATGTTCTCGCCGTCGCCGCCGAAATCGCCGATATGCTTCTTCACCCAGCGGATCGCCGTCAGCTGGTCGTCGAGGCCGAAGTTTCCGTCGCGGCCGAAGCGCTTTTGGATCTCTGCGTGCGTCAGATAGCCGAGCGGACCGAGACGGTAGTTGGCAAATACCGTAATGATCCCCCTCGCCGCGAGCGCCGCGCCGTCAAAGGGGCTCTCGCAGTTGATGCCGGATTCAAAGCCGCCGCCGTGGAAAAACAATACGACCGGGCACTTCTCCGCCGCCTTCGGCGTGTAGATGTTCAGATTCAGACAGTCCTCGCTGTAAGCAAAAACGCTTCCCTCACGAAACTCCCGCTTGTAAAAGCGGAAGGTCGCATCCTCCATATGCTCGTGCCAGCCGCGGTTCTGCGGGCAGGCCGGGCCGAAGGCCGTCGCGTCCAGCTCGCCGTCCCAATGCTCGACAGCCTCGGCATAGTCAAAGCGCTCCGCCCTCGCATAGGGCACGCCCAAGAATTCGAGACAGCCCTCCCGCTCGTTGCCGCGCACCGCGCCGCAGGCGGTCTCAAGCCTAACCGCGCCGATTTGTTTTTCCGTCATGCTTCTCCACCTCTTTTTCTTGTTTCGATTATAGCAGAACGCCGCCCCGCTTGCCACAGGAAAATGGAAATGGTATAATGCGAAAAAACACAGGAGGAGGCGTTCCGATGACCGATCGGGAAATACTTGCCGCAGCCCTGCCGCGAATTGCGGACTGGGACGCCGCCGTGCGCCGCGATCTCCCCTGGCGCCGCTCCCCCACGCCCTATCACGTCTGGATCTCGGAGATCATGCTCCAGCAGACGCGCATCGAGGCCGTGATCCCCTATTACGAGCGCTTCCTCGCCGCGCTGCCCGACGTCGCCGCGCTCGCCGCGGTCGACGACGACAGGCTCATGAAGCTGTGGGAGGGTCTCGGCTACTATTCCCGGGCGCGCAACCTGAAAAAAGCGGCGCAGCAGATCATCGAGCGCTTCGGCGGCGCGCTTCCCGCGACGGCGGAGGAGCTGCGCACGCTGCCCGGCATCGGCGACTATACCGCCGGGGCGATCGCCTCGCTGGCCTTCCATCAGGCCGAGCCCGCCGTGGACGGCAATGTGCTGCGCGTCCTCTCGCGCCTGCTCGCCTCGAAGGACGACGTCATGTCCCCCGCCGTGCGAAAGGCGGTCACAGAACAGCTGCGCACATGCTACCCCGCCGGCGAGCGTGCCGCGCTCGTGACCGAGGGGCTGATGGAGCTCGGCGAGACGGTCTGTATCCCGAACGGCGAGCCGCTGTGTGACGTCTGCCCGGCCGCCTCTCTCTGCCGCGCCCGTGCTGCGGGCGATCCGACGCAGTATCCGGTGCGCAGCGCACCGAAAGCCAGACGCATCGAGGAACGGACCGTCCTTCTCCTTCACTGCGGGGAAAAATACGCGATCCGCCGCCGTGAGGAAAAGGGACTGCTCGCCGGGCTGTGGGAGTTTCCCTCCTGCGAGGGCACGCTCACGCCGGAGGAAATTGCCGTGAAGTTCCCCGCCGCGCTTTCGATCTCGCCCTGCGGCAGCGCGAAGCATATCTTCACGCATGTTGAGTGGCACATGACGGGATGGCGCGTCGAGTTGCCGGAGGAAGCCCCCGGTTATGTCTGGGAGACGGCGGAGACGATCCGCACGGCCTATTCCGTCCCGACAGCGCTGAAATACTATCTCAAGCAGCTCTGACAAGCGCATTTTTGCTGAATTGCAACCACCGGTTGCGGAACTTTCAGTCTCTCTTGATGGCAGGCAAACAGTCTTTCGGATATGATGGGTCCATCCGAAACGAAGGGAGTTTTCAGCATGATACTCGCAGACAAGATCATCGAACAGAGAAAGAAAAACGGCTGGTCGCAGGAGGAGCTTGCGGAGAAAATGGACGTCAGCCGCCAGTCCATTTCCAAATGGGAGGGCGCCCAGTCCGTGCCCGACATGGGGCGGCTTGTCCGTCTCTCACAGCTCTTCGGCGTCAGCACCGATTATTTGCTGAAGGACGAGCTGGAGCAGGCCGAGTTTTCGGAAAGCGACCGTGCCGACAGTCCCCTGCGCACAGTTTCCATGGAGGAGGCCTCTTCTTTTCTGCAGCTGCGCGAGCAGAACGCTGTCCGCATCGCTCTTGGCGTGATGCTGTGCATCCTCTCTCCGATTGCGCTCATCTTTCTCTCCGGCGCGTCGGAGGCCGAGCGGCTTTCTCTCGCTGAGACGCAGGCCGTGGGGCTTGGTCTGGCGTTTCTGTTCGTTCTGGTGGGCTGCGCCGTGGCGCTCTTCGTCTCCTGCAGGCTGCGCGCCAGCCAGTATGAATATCTGGAAAGAGAGCCAATCGACACGCTCTACGGCGTGGACGGAATGGTGCGCGAGCGCCGCGAGAAGTTCCGTCCGGCCTTTACCCGCCAGCTCACCATTGGCATTGTGCTGTGTGTCGTCGCCGTACTGCCCTTGTTTCTGAGTCTTTTTCTCTTCGGTGAGGACAGCTTTTTCCACATCTTCGCGGTATGTCTGCTTCTCGCTATCATATCCGTCGGCGTGTTGCTGATCGTCCGCTCTTCCATCGTATGGGACGGTTTTCATCAGCTCCTGGAAGAGGAGGATTATAGCCGCGAAGCCAAGCAGGCCGAAAAGAAATTCGGCTGGATCGCCGGGTGCTATTGGACGCTCGTCACGGCGGGCTATCTCACCTGGAGCTTCCTTTCCGGCCGCTGGAGCAGTACCTGGATTGTCTGGCCGATCGCCGGCGTTCTTTACGGCGCGATCTACGCCGTTCTGCGAACTCTCAACAGCAGAAACAGCTGAAAAAGAAAAAACTGCCGCTGTTTTTTCTTTTCTGGAGAAGGCCTTTATTTCCCCGCCTCGGGCAGACAGTGCATCTGCCTTCTCCCCAGGACGCGAAAGCCCTCCGCCGAGCGCGAGAGGGTGCGCAGCCCAAAGTCCGCCGCGCGCAGCTTCAGATACAGTTCGATGCTCTTCCCCATCGCACTTTCGATCGCACCCTGCGGCAGCGCGAAGCACATCTTCACGCATGTTGAGTGGCACATGACGGGATGGCGCGTCGAGCTGGCGGAGGAAGCCCCCGGCTATGTCTGGGAGACGGCGGAGAGGATCAAAACCGCCTACTCTTTCCCCACCGCGCTGAAAGCCTACCGCTCTTTGCTGTAACGCTCTCTTACACCGATGCATAAAGACAGCGCACCCGGTTTCGGGTGCGCTGTTTGCGTTATCGGATTTTATGATGACTGTCAGGGCTTCTCTTCGACGATGACGATGCGGCCCTCGCCGGTGAGATCCTCATACTCCTCGCCGATCACGCCCTCCAGCGTCTCGGTGATGTAGTCGATCAGCACCTGGTTGTCCAGCTTGACACGGTCCTGCAGCAGCGGCGCGCCGTCAAACATCGTGTAGCCGTCGCCATTGTTGAGCAGCATGTAGTCGTGGCTGGCCAGCGTGTAGGTGGCCTCCGGGTCGATGGGCTTGCCGTCGACAAGGACGTTCTGCACGCGCCGCTCGCCCTCGATGCCGGCGAACATGCTGTTCTCATCGCTCTTGCAGGGAGATTCGATATAGCTGTGGATCTCATAGCTCAGACCCGAGACCTGCAGGAAGCCGCCGTTCTCGCCGGGTACCGCGCGGGCGCCCCACTCGAGCGCGTCAAGGATCTGCTGGCCCGTGACCTCGATGACGCACATGGCGTTGCCGAAGGGATGGACCTTGAGGATGTCGTTGAGCGTGATCTTGCCCGCGTTGATGCTCACGCGGATGCCGCCGCCGTTGACAAAGGCGATATCGGCGCCGGACTGGATACGGTAAGCGTCGGCGCAGAGGTCGCCGAGGTTGGTCTCAGCGCGGCGGACCATGCGGATGGGCTTGCCGTTGGCGTCGACCTCTTCGGGATCGTTGATGGTGAGAAGCACCTCGGAGCTCGCCACGACTTCCTTCAGCTTCTTCTCCAGGGCGCTGGTAGCCTTGTCGACAAGCGCGGAGGTCTTGTTCGCAATGCCCAGCAGCGCGGGAGCGCTCTCGTTGTTGTTCCAGGTGTAGAGACCCGTGGTGATCTTGCCCTCGGTGTCGATGCGGCACCAGCCGATGCAGGACAGCTTCGTGCCGCAGGCGGCGCGGATGACTTCCTTGCCGTCCTTGTCCTTCATGACGACCTGGTCGGTGTCATGGCTGTGGCCGTCCAGGAACACGTCGATGCCGGAGACGTTGGAGATCACGTCAGAGTAGGTCCAGGGGTGGCACTCCTCCTCGTTGCCCATGTGGCCGAGGACCACGACGTAATCCGCACCCTCGGCGCGGGCGTCGTCAACAGCGGACTGCACGGCGTTGTAAACGCCCTCGCCCGTCTCGTCCTGGAAGAAGCCGTAGACGAACTCGCCGTTCTCATCCTGGAAATAACGCGGTGTGGAGGAGGTGAGCGTCTTGGGCGTGGTCACGCCGACGAAAGCCACCTTCATGCCGTCAAGCTCGCGGATCACATAGGGATCGAAAACAAGCTCGCCCTCATGGTTGAAGTTGCAGCTGACATAGCTGAACTTGGCCTGCTTGGCCAGGGACAGGAACTGCTCCATGCCGTAGTCAAATTCGTGGTTGCCGGGGATAGCGACGCTGTAGCCGACCTTGTTCATCAGATCGACAAGCGCCTCTCCCTTCGTCATGGTGCCGATGGGCTCGCCCTGGATGTTGTCGCCGTCGTCAACAAGGATGACCTTGTTGCCCTGTGCGACAAGATGATCATAGATCTCGCTCAGGCCGGCATAGCCGAAGCCCTGATCGATGCCGCAGTGTACGTCGCTGGTGAAGAGGATCACGATGTCGGCACTGCGTTCGACCGCAGCGGCCTCATCGTCTGCGAAAGCCATGCCGCTCACAAGAGAGCAGACCATGAGCAGCGCGAGAAGCAGGGACAGGAATTTCTTTGTCATGTGCTCAACCTCTTTTCTTAGGATGTTTTTACTATATCACGTAATCCCTATCCAGGCAAGATTGGAAAGAGAAAAAACGTCGGTGCTCTTCACCGACGTTTTTTCTGATTATCACAGCCCCGCCTCGGGCAGACAGTGCATCTGCCTTCTCCCCAGGACGCGAAAGCCCTCCGCCGAGCGCGAGAGGGTGCGCAACCCAAAGTCCGCCGCGCGCAGCTTCAGATACAGTTCGATGCTCTTCCCCGTCGCACTTTCGATCGCACCCTGCGGCAGCGCGAAGCATATCTTCACGCATGTTGAGTGGCACATGGCGGGATGGCGCGTCGAGCTCTCCGAAGAAGCCCCCGGCTACGTCTGGGAGACAGCCGAGACGATCCGCAGCACCTATTCTCTCCCCACCGCCTTCAAAGCTTTTCGGGCGAAGCTTTGATGCTCTTACGTCCTTTATAGAGGAAAAGCTGCGTGACCGATACGGTCACGCAGCTTTTTGTTTGGGGATAAGAGTAGCGCTCTCTTATCTGTTTTTGCGCTTCTGCTTCTCCCTCAATTGATGAGCGCACCAATCGCCGTGCCGATGAGCGTAGAGTGTTCCATCGTGACATAGTCGACTTTCCGTCCGGCGCAAAACTCCTCCATATACGAAAAGAAGGGTCGGCGAAACGCGTCGCTTTTGAGGAACACTGAGCCGTCGGCGGAAACAGTCATCGCGCAGCCGCACGGAAGCGTCTCATCGGCCGTAGCAGATAAGGAAAGCGCAATATGCTTGGCCGCACGCGCAAAGACAGCCCGAACGATCTCCCGCCCGGTCTGTGCGTCCTGCTCATCAAAGAGGACCCCACTCTCCTCCGCGCCGACCGCAAAAGCGTCCATCCGCGGCGTAATAAATTCCTCGGCAAGCATAAGTGCGTCACATGTCTTTTCCGAAAACAGTCCCGCCGTCGCGGCCTCGCGCAGCGCGAAGGTGCAGATCTTGCCGAGATAGCCGCCCGCTACGATCTTTTCCTCCGGGTAGACGCCTGGAGAGAGCGTATCAGCGTCCATCCGGCGATCGAGTTCCGTTCGATCCGGCGAGAGGAATCCTCCGCTTTCCATCGCAACGATCATGCTGCCCGTTCCTTCGATGCCGAGACGCGCCCGTTCCATCTGACAGCAGATATTGGTCCCGGTGCCCACAATCAGTCCCATGAGCCCCTCAGCCTTTGCTCCAGCCGAGATCGCGCTGAGCAGCACTGCGGTCGTGTCATTGATTGCCTTGAAACGTGCGTTTGGCATTCCGAGCGTTTCCTTGAGATCGCGGCAGATCTCGCGGCCCTCGTTGCCTGTAATGTCGATCTCTTTTGTGAAATGATGGATTATCCCATCCCCCTCCGGTGTGATCGTCGTGGGAAAGGAGATGCACATTCCGAGCTTGTCGGTATAGCGCAAAAGCGGGCGGATGCAATCTGCGGTAAAGGAGAGAAATTCCTTCCAGCGCATGGTTCCATCCTTTCCCGGAGAAGGGCGGCTGCTGTATTCCTGCAATGCGGCGCCTTCGGCACGGATGCCGACAAGAGCGGTTCGGAAGTTCGTTCCCCCGAAGTCGACAGCGACAGCCATATCTCCCGGCTTGAGCCGTCCCTGTGCCGACAGATAGGTCGGGATCATGGCCAGCGTGCTGCCCTTCCGGGCGACCCCGCGCACCATTTCGCGTCTAAAGGCCTTCACAAAGCTTTCCTGCTCCGTCCGCCCCGGCCCGATCCCCGCCGCTTCAATGAAGGCCTTGACGGAGTTTCCTGCCGCTGTCATATGATAGGATCCTCGTAGCGTTCAGCCACGGCTTTGCCGTCATAGTATTTTTTCAGTGCCTTGAAATCCACGGCAAAATGCGGATAGCTCAGGTGCTTCTCGGCCGCGGCGGCGTCGGCGAAGCACTCGAACAGCGTGAGCACGCGCTCCTCTGCGTTCCAGAAGGCCGTGTATTCGACGCAGCCCGGCTCTTCACGGGTCGCCAGGATGCATTTCTTCAAATCGGCAAGATACTGCTCCTCTACACCAGGCAGGATCCTGAATTTCACAACGATCTTAACCATGCTGCGCCTCCTCCGTTAGTGCGTTTTGTCTGATAAGTGCGGCGTACCATTTGCCGCTGTCCTTTATAATTCGTTTTTGCGTGGGATAATCGACATAGGTCATTCCAAAGCGCTTTTCATATCCGAGCGCCCATTCGAAATTATCGAACGAGGACCAGACAAGGTATCCCCGGATGTCGGCTCCGTCCCGGATCGCGTGATGCAGCGCCTGCAGATGTGCCCGGTAATAGTCGATGCGCTGTCTGTCGTGGACTTCGCCGTCGGGCGAGATGATGTCGTCAAAGGCCGCTCCGTTTTCCGTGACGATGATTTTTTTGCCATAGTCCCGCCAGCAGCGCATCAAATCGTCATAAAAGCCCTCCGGGCAGATTGGCCAACCCATTGCGGTATACGCCCTGTCTTTCGGGCGGACAGATCGTATGCACAGCGGCCAGCGATCCTCCCCGGCACCAATGAAATAACTGTAATAATAATTCAGGCCAAGGAAATCCGTCGGACGGGAGATCAACTCCATATCCCCTTCCCGGATCTCGGGAAGCACGATCCCCTTGTCACGGTACCAGTGCTGCATGTCCTCCGGATAGGCACCACGGTACAGGGCGTCGAGGAACCAACGGTTCCAGCACCCATCCCACCGACGCGCGGCGGCCTTGTCCTCCTCGCTGTCCGTGAGCGAATAGTGATAGGGCAGATAATTTGTTATGCCGATCTCGCCCTCCGCCCCTGAGGCGCGAAACGCATCGACCATCAGACCGTGTGCGCGCAGCAGATTGTGCGCAGCGAGCAGCGCGGAGGAAAAGTCTCGCATGCCGGGGGCATGTGTACCGTCCCAATGACCGTGGTAGGCGTGGATCTGCGGCTCGAGAATTGTTCCCCAGCATGGTACCTCGTACGGAAAGCTGCGGTAGATCTGATCCGCGAGTTCGGCTAGATACGACGCCGTGTCGCGGTTGAGCCAGCCGCCGCGCTCCTGAAGACACTGCGGAAGATCCCAGTGATACAGCATGATGAATGGCTTGACGCCCTGCTCCAGCATGGCGTCGACCGCGCGGCGATAGAAGTCGAGTCCTTTTGGGTTAACTTTTCCATGTCCTTCCGGGATCACACGGGGCCATGAGATGGAGATGCGCTGTATTTGCAATCCCAGCTGTGCCATGATCCTGGCGTCCTCGGCGTAGCGGTGATAAAAATCACAGGCCACATCCCCGTTGTCAAAGTGTGCGACATTTCCTGGCGTACGGCAGAAACGATCCCATATACTCTCGCTCTTGCCGTCCTCGTTCCATGCGCCTTCGATTTGAAAAGCTGCGGCCGAAGCGCCCCAGAGGAAGCTCTCCGGGAATCTGAGTTCACCCATTTTTTCCTCCTGTTCGCTCAAAGCAGAATCTCTCTGCCCTGCTCGGCGGAATCGTATATGCCATTGAGCATGCGCTGCACCGTCAGTCCGTCCTCCGCTCCCGAGATCGGTGCACAACCCGAAACGACGCAGTCGGCAAAATGCACGATTTCTCTCTCAAAGGCGTTCTGCCAACCGCTTTCCGCAACGATCACAGGCTCAACATCTGTGAGGAAGCCGTCCTCCTCGCCATAGATCACGGCAGGGATCACGCTGGCTCCGGCCTTTTCGCCATAGAGCTTGGCGAACATTCCCTCTTCTTTTCCGTTGATCGACCAGCTGATGTCAACAGAGAGTGAGGCGCCGTTTTCAAAGCGGATCAGCGCGCTGGCCGCTTCTTCATTGTCGAATTCACCGTCCTGAGCGCCGACGGCCGACCAACCTGCTACACTGCGGGTCCGGTAGCTTCCGATTCGGCGATGTGTAACGCCGCTTACCGAAACGGGCTTCGGTCGTCCCATCAGATACCAGGTCATATCGATCACATGCACCCCGATATCGAGCACGGCTCCTCCTCCCGATTTTGCCCGTGAGGTGAACCAGCCCGACGGTGTGCCCCGCCGCCGGATCCAGCCGCAGCGGGCGTGATAGATCTCCCCGAAGCGTCCTTGCTCGCGCAGCTCGTTGATGAGAATGCTCTCCTGACGGAACCGATTGACAAAGGCCATCATGAAGACCAGGCCCCTTTCCTCCGCTGCGCGCTTCATCCGCTCGGCCTGCTCCACGGAGATCGCCATGGGCTTTTCGCACAGAACGTGCTTGCCCGCTTCAAGCGCCGCGAGCGCTATACTCTCGTGAGAGACGTTGCCGGTGCAGATGCTGACGCAGTTGATCTCGTCGTCGGCAAGCAGATCCTCCAGCCGACCGTACGCCTTGGGGATTCCAAACTGGTCGCACAGCGCCTGCGCGCGCTCGATGTGGCGGTCAAATACCGCTACCGTCTCCGCCCGGTCACAGACCTGAAAGGCCGGGATCTGGTTTCGGCGGGCAACCGTACCGGCCCCGATGATACCCACACGGGCTTTTTTATCTGTCATTTCGCACCTCATTTACAGGATCTCGCTCAGTTCGACCGTCCGATCCTCCTCAATGGATTTGAGCACGGCAAAGCTTACGGCAAGAGAATGGATGTTATCAAACACCGTCGGAACGGCGCCTTCTTCTCCGCGCAGCTCCCGCATCACTTCTTTCAATACGCCTGCGCGATCCTTGCCCGGAAAATAGAAATCATCACGCAGCTGTCCTGTGAGCCCAAGCGACATGTCCAGCCGGTTAGGCTCGTCGTTTTCCCAGATCACGGCGCCGCGATCCGTCTGCATGATCCAGTTTGCCTGATACCCGCAGGGGAAGCCGATCGACTTTTCCGTGACGGAATAATTGGCCTTAAAACCGTTTTCAAATTCCATCAGCACAAACGCCGAGCCAACGCCGTTGAGATCGCTCCAGGCCGGATTCCAGCCGCGGGCGTACACATTCTTTACGTTCGATCCGCTGACGAAGCGCAGCATGTCAAAGTGGTGGATCGCCACCTCCAGCAACAATAGGCTCGTCTGCTCCAGACGCCAGTCCTTGCGCTGCCATGCAGTCTTCTCGCTGTTTTTTTCGTTTGTAAGGCCGTGGCGGAAGGTAACGTTTGCCCAGGCGGGCTGCCCGATATTGTCCTCTCCGAAGGAAGCCTTCATCTGCCAAAGCTGCGGACGGAAGCGGTAATTCTGGCTGACAAAGGCTTTTTCCTTTCTCCCCTCCATAAAACGGAGGAACTCCTTTGCCTCGTTGAGATCGTCCGTGAGCGGTTTTTCGATCAGCACGTTTTTCCCCGCCAGAACAGCCTTTTTCGCGTATGGGATATGATATTTATGCGGCATGGCCACGATGACCAGCTCCGCCTCACACTTGAGCGCCTCATCATAGTCAGTATAGCAGATCTCGTCCGGGATCTGCCATTTTTCTTTTGTCTGTTCAAACTTCGGCCCGCCGCGACTGACGATCGCCGCGAGCTCCGCTTCGGGTTCATTGTGGATATATTCCAGCCAGCCGGCCGCCCAGCCGCTGCTTCCGACCTGAATGATCTTCATATTGTCTCCTCTCTGTATTTGCGTGATACGCCTTATGCCGCAGCGCCCGTTTCGGGCAGCTGCGGCACAAGCGTCCGTGGGTATCAATCGTCTTGCAGCTCCTCCAGGGAAAGCGGTGTAAAGCTTGTCCGCAACTCGATGCATCTGCCGGTCCGCATAGATTCAAAGCCTGCCTCGACGATTTCAAGAACATGGCGTCCCTGCTCGGCGGAGGCGATCGGCCGGTCACCGAACTGGACCGCATCGATCAGCTGCATCATGTCGCCGTATACATGCGGCTCGGGCAGCTTCATGTGCTGCGGTGGGATACCCTTGATCGAGAAGGCGGCGTAAGGATTGTCAAAAAGTGCTTTGTCGTTCAGCTTTCCGTCGATATAGTTGCCGTCCGTCCCGTAGATGTTCGGTGTAAACATGTTCTTGCCGCCCGCCAAAGCGGAGAAGAACAGCCCGAACACGTTATCCCCGAAGTCCAGCAGGAAGGCGAAGTTGTCGTCCACCTCGCTCTGGATGACTTTTTCACCGAAGCGGAATTCCTTCTGCAGCTGGCCGCCCATGCAGGACACGCGCTTGACGGGGCCGAGGATGCCGGTGATCGAGGTGAGGCCGTACGGTGCGTGGTCATACTGCGGGCCGCCGTCGGGAAGCTTGTAATACCACGTAGGGATCAGCGGCTCAGAGCCGTAGTTGTCGTGGCGGTATTCCTCCCGCAGATGGTAGCGCAGCACACCGCGCACGCCGCCGAAGGCGTATGTGACCTGGCCAAAGCTCCCCTCAAGATAGGCCTTGCGCAGCAGACGGTTGGCGCGCCAGCCCATCATACCCGGTGATACCGTCAGCTTGACGTTCATCCGCTCAGCCTCGGAGATCAGCTCATCTGCTTCCGCGCTGGTCATCGCCATCGTTTTGTTGAAATGGACATGTTTCCCCGCGCGGATAGCCTTGAGCCCCTGCTCATAATGGAAGCGGATCGGCGAACAGATTGATACAACGTCCACAGCCGGATCGGCGAGCAGTTCGTCGTCGGTCATGTACCAGCTTCGAATGCCGTATTTCTCGGCCATGCTTTGCGCCCGGCCTTCAACCGGATCGCAGACGGCGGCAAGAAAGACCTTGTCGTCCGTGTCATGCAGCTCCAGATGTTTAAAAATCGAATTGATCGCGATCTCGCCGGAGCCGATCGCGCCAAGTCCCAGTGGTTTCATGGTTTTCTCCCTTCGCGTCAAAAGCGTTCCACGATCTCCAGCATCTTGGCCACATACTGTCTGGAGATCTTTCGATTGTATTCCACTCTGTCATCCCGCTCTGCGTCGTTGGTGGGCAGCTTATAGGCCGGTTCCGCCAGAAGCATCATGCCCCGCGGATGCGGCGCCTTTTCGATCAGCGTGCGCAGGATCCGCTCGAAGTCGATAAATCCGTCGCCCAGATAGCAGCCCGTAACCGTCAGCGGCATGTCGGGGTAGAGCTTCGTGCGAAGGGGGTTGTCCACCACTGCGAAATCCTTGAAGTGTGCTGCAACTGCGTAAGGCGCGAGATAGGCCAGATCCTCCATCGGATCGCAGCAGGCGACCGCGCCGTTGCCGAAGTCGTAAAGGGAGCGCACATGCTCCGAATCGGTTTCCTCAAGGATCTCCACGATCTCACGTCCGATGAAATCACAGTGATTCTCATAGGCCAGCGTCAGAGACGTTCCCTTGAGCATCTGTGCCATTTCCCGCAGATTCGCCACGATGAACTTTTTTTGTTCAGCAAAGGGGTGCTGCTTGTTCCAACGGCTTGTGGCGACGCTGGACTGGCCGTAACCGGCGCACAGGATCTCGGCCCCGAGTGCTTCGGCCAGGCGCATCGTGTTCTCCACGCTGCGGCGTGCGGCAGCCACGTCCGGAATATCGTCCGGCCCTTCCGCCCCCATCATCTTCCCGGCAGCACCGAAGGATGCCACCTTCATTGGCAGTCCAGCCAGCCCCCAGACCGTGAACGGGTAAAGGATGAATTTCACATCCTTTTCCTCCGCCATGGCCTTCATCTCTCCGATCGTATCTGCTGTGAGTTCCCGGGGGATCAGGTTCGGAAAAAGCGAGATCGCCCTCGCGCCGAGCCGCCCGCACTCCTCTATCGTCCAGCAAAAAGACGCCATGCCGGGAGCAGTCCCATCCGGGGGCATGAGATTGAAGGGCTGGAAGCCCACACGGAAATCATAGGAATTTCCCATGCTCTTCCTCCTTTTCGTTTGCTTCGCGTTATGTATCGAGTCCCAGCACCTTGGCCGTGGATTTATAACCGATGCCCATGCGGTCGATGCCCATATCGATGAGACGAAGGAATTTTTCTCTGTCACGGATGCCGCCGGCGCCCTTGATTTTGCAGCGCCCCTCGGCCGCGTCCATCATCGCCTGGATGACCTCATAGGTTGCGCCCTCGTTCTTGCCACCGGTAAAGAAGCCGGTGGAGGTCTTGACAAAGTCGGCCCCCGCCTCGATCGCAGTCACCGTGGCCTTTTTGACCTCGTCGATCGTGAGCGCGTCCACTTCGAAGATGACCTTCAGATTCGTTCCGTATTTGTGACATACATCCGCAACCGCTTTGATGTCAGCGCGTACATCGTCCCAGCGGCCGGAACGGATCCAGCCGTAGTTCGCCACAATGTCCAGATCCTCGATATCGCCGTCGCGGCAGATCAGTTCCGCCTGCATGGCCTTGGACTCTGTGGTGGACAGGCCGAAGGGAAAGTCGCAGACGACGCAGATGCCGGTGTTCGTTCCTTTGCAAAGCTCGCGCGCGATTGGCAGCGAAGCCGGGTTGATGCAGACCGTTGCGCAGTTATAGTCAATGCCCTCCTGGATGTACTTGCGGATGTCAGCCTGTGTAAATTCCGGTTTCAGGACAGATTGGTCAATATAGCGTCCAAGCTCCTTTGCTGTCATTTCGCATGCCTTTTTGGTGGGTTTCATAGTTTTTGTGTCCTTTCTTTTATCATAGTCTGCGTAAGCAGACAAAATGCGCCTCTTTTTTCACCAAGGGATCCCCGAAGGATCATTTTCCCTTCTTGTTGCGGACGATGTCGATATAAACAGCCGTGAGCAGCAGCGCGCCCTTGACGAGCTGCTGGGCATAACTGTCCATGCTCAGCAAACTCATGCCATTGGCCAGGACCGCAAAGAACAGCATGCCTAGCAGGGTACCGATGACGTTGCCTTTGCCGCCGGCCACAGACAGGCCGCCGATGATAACAGCCGCGATGCAGTCAAGGTCTGCGCCGTTGCCCTGGTTGGGCTGCGCCACATAGCCCTGCGCGATATACAGCAGCGAAGCGAGGCCAGCGCACGAGCCGGAGATCATAAAGGCGATCGCGCGCGTTTTTTTCACGTTGATGCCGGAAAGGAAGGCTGCTTCCTTGCTGCCGCCGACAGAAATGACGTTTCGTCCGAAGCGCGTATATTTCAGTACAACGCCGATAATCACATAGACGATGATCATGAAGAGCATCATAACCGGCAGGCCAAGGACTCTGCCGCGCCCGATCCATTTGATGAACGAGTCGCTCACGGTGATCATATTGCCGTCGGAGATGATGTATGCCAGCGCGCGAAACATCAGTGAAGTGCCGAGCGTAGTAATGATCGGGTCGATCCGCAGATAGTTCATGATCAGGCCGTTGACAATGCCCCCCATCACGCCGACGCATACCGCGACAAGCAGCAGCACCGGTCCGTGCACACCGGCTTTGAACGCCGTTCCGACAACGATGCCGCTGAGCGCCATGATCGACATCTGAGACAGGTCCAGACCGCCAAGCAGCATAGACACGGTGATGCCGGCGGCGATGATGCCGGATGCGGACATATAAACGCCGATGTTTTTAAAGTTGGCCGCCGTCAGAAAATAGGGAGAGGAAAACGCCCAGACCAGCGACAGGGCAACAACAGCGATCAATACACTTCCGTAAGAGCTGAGCGCAGTCTTCCCCACGCCCGCCAGCCTTGAGCCGAATGTAACTTTCTTTTCCATACGCTTATTCTCCTATCGCACTTGCTACTATATTTTTCTGGGTGATCTCCTCGCCGGAAAACTCGCCGACAAGCTCGCCCTCGTGCAGGACATAGACACGATCCGCGATCCCCAGCAGCTCCGGCAGCTCGGCTGCCACATACAGCACACCGCAGCCCTGCTCACAAAGCTTTTCAATATCCTTGTATATTTCCACTTTCGCGCCGACGTCGATTCCTTTTGTCGGATCGTTGAGCATGAAGATCCTCGGATTTGTGGACACCCACTTGGAAATGACGATCTTCTGCTGGTTGCCGCCCGAAAGCGATGCAACCGACGTATCAAGCGACGGCGTCTTGATCCGATAATTGTCTACCAGGCGCTGGGCCTCCTCCCGCTCCTTCTTCAGATTCAGGAACAGCCCGTGTACAAATTTTTTCAGTGTGACGATCGTAAGGTTATTGAGCACCGGATGCGAGATCAGCAGTCCCTCTTTCTTGCGCTCGGCAGGCACATAGGCGATACGCGCCTTCATGGCGTCCTGTGGCTGATGGATCGCGACCTCTTTCCCCTCGGCAAAGAACGTTCCGCTCTTGTAGCTGCGATTGCCGAAGGCGCACTCCAGCACATCCGCACACCCTGAACCCATAAGGCCGTACAATCCCACGATCTCCCGCTCACGCACGTTGAGCGAAATGTTTTTGAGAAAGTCCGTTGAAAGATTCCGGATCTCAAAGATCACATCGCCGAGCTCCCGGTGACTGATGGGGTACATTTCCTTCAGCTCACGGCCGCACATGCTGCTGATGATCTGCTCTCTCGTAGTTTCTGCCACCTTGCCCTCATAAACGCTCTCGCCGTTGCGCAGCACCTGTACGCGGTCCGCCACGGCGAAAACCTCGTCGAGCTTGTGAGAGATATATATGATGCCTTTTCCTTCACTGCGCAGCTTGCGGATGATGGCAAACAGCTTCTCCGTCTCTTCCTGATTCAGTGCGGAGGTCGGTTCGTCCATGATGATGACCTTGAGCTGTTTGGAATACGCGCGGCCGATCTCCACGAGCTGCTGCTCCGCGGTGGAAATCCTTCCGACCAGTTCCTCCGGGCTGCGGTGGTCGAGGCCGACCTCAGCTTGGATACGTGCGCTTTCGGAATAAAGCGTCTTGTAATCTACAAACGCGCCCTTCGTGTGCTGATTTCCCAGATAGATATTTTCCGCGATCGACAGGCCGGGCACGTTGGTCAGCTCCTGGTAGATCGCCGTGATGCCCAGCGCGAGAGCCCGCGCGGGGATCATTTTACCTTCATCGGTTCCCTCAAAAAAGATCTGCCCCTCGTCCTGCTGATACGCGCCGGACATGATCTTGATCAGGGTGGATTTGCCGGCGCCGTTTTCGCCCACGACGGCCAGGACTTCGCCGCTGTTGACCTTCAAGTCTACCTTGTTCAGCGCGACGACGCCCGGGAATCGTTTTGTGATCCCCTTCATTTCAAGCAGTGTGTTGCTCAATGCTTTATACACCTCCAGGTTTCTGCCCGATTTGTAAAGTGCCGGACGGAATTCTCCGTCCGGCACGGGTGGCGTTTGACTTGTGTCAGGCTTAACCGTAGAAATCGTTGATGTTGTACTTGGTCACCATCACGCCGCTGTGCTCGGTGTATGCTTCGGGATTCTCGCCGTTCAGGATAGCCAGAGCTTTCGCGAGCAGCTTGTTGCCGTAGGTGGCCGTCTGCAGATCAAGTGAGCCGTACCACGGAGACCACTCATCAGAAGCTGCGGCCGCCTTCGCATAGTCGATATAAGTGGACGTGCAGTCGGACGAGAGCATCAGGACCTTGTCGCTCGCACCGCTGTCAGCCAGTGCATTGACGATCGTCGGGCAGAAGGCGTCGGTACAGACAATGTAGACGATGTGCTCGGCGTCCGGGTGCGACAGGATCGTGTTGGCGGTGTTCGCGCCGATCGTACTGGTGTCAAGGCCGGTGTCGATCTTGACCCACTCCACGTCCTTGAGATATTCAAAGCCCGGAGTCTCAAGCAGTGTCTCGACAGCCTTGTCGGTACGGGAAGCCATCGCGGGGACCGCGGTGTAGGCATTGGCGGTCACGATCAGGTCGATTTTTCCGTCCCATTCTTTCTTGACAGACTCAGCTGCGAACTCACCGAAGGAGACGCCCATGCCGTCGTTGGAGGTGCCGTAGCTGTACGCGCCTTCGACGGGGCAGTTGAACGCGACGGCCATGAAGGGCATGCCGGTATCGACAGCCTCCTCGGCGTAGGCGTTGGCGATTTCTTCGATGGAGTAGCCGTCAACGATGATGTCGACCTCCTGCGCCAGGAGTGAGTCGTAGGCAGAGCGCATGCCGGCGCTGTCGCTGGCGATCTGGTAGACAAGCTCAACACCTTCTTCGCTGCAGGCATTCTGGAAGCTTTCCAGAACTTCTTTCCAGAAGCCGGAAGAGGGGTCCGATGTGATGTAGCCGATCTTAACAGGTTTTGCCGGTTCTTCGGCCGTGTCCGCAGGCGCGGTCTCCTCGCTCTGCTGCTCGGTAGGAGCTGCGGCCGGCGCAGGTGCGGGGGCGGTGTTGCCACAGGCAGCCAGCGCAAGAATCATGACCAACGCAAGGATTAATGCCAAAATCTTTTTCATGTCGAATCCTCCTGTAATAATATGTGGTCCTCATGAGAAGACGCTTTTCCGTGGGAGCGTACTGCGCGCCCTGATGCTGTAATGATAGCACCGAACTTTTCATTTTTCAACATTATTTTGCAGTAATTTGCATTATATCTTTCAATTTGTTTCATTTGTGCAAATTTGAGATGATTTCTTGTCTATATATGACAATTGATTTCATTTTTTCGCAATTGTACAATAAGGTTGTCTGGATATATCAATTAGAAAGAGAGTGTATGCCGTGGCTGAATTTGAGCGAAACACCACCGGCTTCACCGCCGATGTAGAACAATACGATGAGAACACGCTCGTCAAGATCTATCGCGATGCCGTCCCTCAGGCGGACATCGACCGTGAGATACATTGCACCGAGGCCATCCAGGGGCGCGGTCTTCCCGTTCCGGCCTATCGCGGCGCGGTCGAGTTCCAGGGCAGACGGGCGATCCTTTTGGAGTATATCCGCGGTGAGAGCATGAATGCCATGATGTCCTCCGGAAAGATGGACGTCGTGGACGTCGCAAGAGATTTCGCCGCCGTCCACTATCGTCTGCACCAGTGCTCCATGGATTCGCTTGAGCCGAGCCGGGTGCGCTATGAGCGTCTGCTCCGCCGCTCGGAGCCGCAGCTGGGCAGCGATCTGATGAATCGCTGTCTGAAGCTTCTGGACAAACTGCCGGACGGAGAGCGGCTGAGCCATAACGACTATCATCCGGGTAATCTGATCTATGGGCCGGACGGCCTGATCTGCATCGACTGGAGCGACGCTTCTCAAGGGGACCCGCTGGCCGACGTCGCCAGGACGGTACAGATGTTCGACTACGGTCCCACTGCCTGCAGCGGTGTGCCTATGATCCCCCGCGACAAAATCACGCCGGGATATGCTGCAAACTTTGAAGCCTTCCGACGCCGCATCCGGATCTTCACACGCGCCTATGAGCAAGAATACGTCCGACTCAGCGGACTTTCCCCCGCCGATTACGAGCATCTGGTAGAGCCGTGGAAAGTCATTGTCCCGGCCTCTCGTTTCTGGACCGAATGGGACTGCAACAAGCCCCAGATCCTGAAAATGATGTATCAATATTTTATGGCTCATCCGCTTTGATTTTTCTTTACAATATACCCTTTTTTTGTTAAATTAAGAAATAGGTTAGCACTTTGCAGGGGGATCATTATGCTGGCTTCCGAGAGAACAAGATATATCATGTCACAGCTCAACAAGAAAGGTATCATTAATCTGAAGGACGTCGCGCACGATCTTGAGATTTCCGAAGCCACCGTACGCCGCGATTTTGAGAAGCTGGAGAACGAAGGCCGGCTCAAGCGCGTTACTGGCGGCGCCGCGCTCAGCGATGGGATCGGCTCGGACAATCTTGTCGAGCTGACGGTTCGCTCCAAAAGAGATATCAACTATGACGGAAAGCTGCGCGTTGCCAAGCGTGCCTGTGAATATATCGAAGAAAATGACTGCGTTTTTATCGACGGCGGCACCAGCACGGCCGTTATGGCGCAGTTTCTGGAAAAGCGGAACATCCACATCGTCACCCATTCCGAGCTTCTGATCCGCTCCATGACCAATCCCGTTGCGGAGATCATTCTGATCGGCGGCAGCTATCTCCCCCATTACAGCATGTCAGTCGGCACGCTGACGCAGCAGATGATCCGACAATTCCATTTTGACAAAGCTTTTATCAGCTGCACCGGCGCAGATATCGCAGATGACACCGCTTTCGTCAACGAGATCGACACCATGACGATCAAGCAGCTTGCCATGAAAAACAGCGACAACAATTATCTCCTGCTCGACTCCGGCAAGATCAACCGGCGCAGTCTCTGCAAGTTCAGTGCGCTTTCCGACTTTAAGCGCGTGATCTGTGATGATTGCTCAGACCTTAAATCCGCACCTGGTGTTTTTGATTTGGTCTGACAGTCAGCAAATCTTTTTTGGAGCTTTTCGCTCTTTGTTTGGCAGTCAATCTGGATTTTTAAACGTTACAATAATACAAGTGGCCGAACCTGCTTCTTGAAAATATCAATGCTCCCTCTATGATGACAGTGCTTTTCTTTTCACCGTCTTTCATAGAGGGAGCATATCATTTCGGTCACATTACTTTTTTATTTGGGATGTGTTTTTTCAGTTTTTACGCTTTTGCAAGCAACCGGGCCTTTTCCCGCCGCGCGTCCGTCAGCGCGACCTCCTCGGTCATCCCCCACTCGTTTTCCAGCAGGTCTATGATCCGATCCCAGGTCTCCGCCGCCTTGCTATACTCACCGCGGATCTCCCAGATCTGTGCGATCGCCATCAGCTCGTCCATAAATCTGGGTCTGCGGGTCTCTGCCGCGAAGGAGTGTTCATAAAGTTCGATAGCCTTGTCATATTCGCACTTGGCGGCGTAATACTGCGCGGCCTCGAACAGATAGATGAAATCGTCCGGGTATTTCTCGCCGAGCTCCTCCATGATCCGGTCGGCTGCGGGCTCGTCGAAGCGGGCAAGCGTAATGTACGCGCGATAGACCTCGACGTGGACGGACGTTGCGTCCGGCAGCGCGGCATAGCGCTTCAGTGCTTCTTCCGCCTCATCGGCACGGTGGTCGGCGATGAGATTGTCCAGCAGATAGGCATATCCCAGCCTGCTTTCGGGATTCGCCTTTACGATTTCTTTGTAAAAGTCTATCGCCTTGCTGTGGTTGGCGATGTTCCAGTCCCACCTCACGTGCCCCGCCGCCTTCTGCAGCATCCACTGACAGCCCTTTTCGTTCGGGCTCATGCGCACCGCGTCCTCGGCAAAGCGCTTTGTTTTGCGGGCAAAGCTTTCCATCCTGTGCCAGTACAAATAGGCCAGCAGCTCCGTCGCACGCTTTTTATTCTCCTCTGTACCGAGCTGTCCCTTGAGGAACTCCTCATACTCCATAAACACGTCCTGCGGCAGATCTTCCTCGTTATCCATGCGGTTTTCGATGCGGTTGAATCGCTGCTCGTTCGTCAGGTCGAACAGCTCGTCGATGCTCACGCCGAAGATCTCCGCGAGCAGCGGCAGCGCCGTGATGTCCGGCATCGACACCGCGTTCTCCCACTTGGAAACGGACTGCGCTCCGATCCCCAGCTTTTCCGCCAGCTGTTCCTGTGTCAGTCCTGCCTTGAAGCGGAGCTGTTTGATTTTCTTTCCCAGTTCCATTTTGATCTCCTCCTGCTTTGTTTGCTTCCGGATCCTGAGCATAGGATACATGCCCCTGCCCCGAAAAACCATAACGCGGCTTTCAAGTTCACTCGCCTGTCGGGAGAGTAGGCAAAAGATACGGAGGAAGCGCCTGTCTTTTCCGGCGCCTCCTCCGATCCTTTTCCTTACAGCCCCGCCTCCGAGAGGCAATGCATCTGCGTCCGCCCCAGCACGCGGAAGCCCTCCGCCGAGCGGGAGAGCGTACGCAGCCCAAAGTCCGCCGCGCGCAGCTTCAGATACAGTTCAATGCTCTTTCCCGCCGCGCAGCCCCGGGGAAACTGGCTCTGATGGCAGTCGAACAGCGCGGCAAGCTGCCGCTCGAGATACCCCGCTGTTTTAACGAAGCGGTTGGGGCGCGCCGTCATATACAGTGCGATCGCTTCGACCGGGGCGCTCTTTGCCCCGCGGCGTGCCATGATGTCGTCAAACGGAGCGAAGAAGGCCAGCTCCTTCGCGATGCGCCCGACGTTCAGGTGGTCGGTGTGACACTCGTTCGCGCAGTCCGGGTCCGGGGCAAAGATCACCTGCGCCCCACTCTCTCCGACGGCCTTTGCCATCGCGTCGCGCAGCGCGCCGACCTCATAAAACCCGCCGTCGCAGAAATCAAGGAATGTAACGCTCTCCACGCCGAGCGCGCGGGCGGAGGCGATCGCCTCCGCCTTCCGGATGCCGATCAGCTTTTCGCACGTCATGCCTGCCGGCGCGTTTTCCATCCCGTAGCGCCCGTCGAGACAGATGAGGAAGCTCACCTGCTTCCCCGCCGCGGCAAGCTTCGCCGCCGTGGCGCCGGCGCCGATCTCGATGTCGTCCGGGTGCGGGCCGATGAAAAGGAAACGTTCAAAGTCCTCGATCTTCGGCGCGGGCGCGGCGAATTTCAGGGCGATTTTCGTCAGACTCATACGCACTTGCTCTCCCTGCGCGCATTGAGCTCATCACAGATGTGGTCATACTCCGCTTCGTCGAGCTTATAGCGCCGCAGATACAGCTCATAGCTCAGCACCATCAGCGCATACGGCAGCACCGTCATGACCAGCAGCAGCCCCACGCTCTGGCTGCGGCTCACGCCGCCGAGCAGCTCGTGGATCGCGGCGAGCTTGTCTGCCTCGCTGATCTGTCCGGCCGCAGCCGCGTTCTCAAAGCCGGAGATCTCATTGGTATACTTCGTGACGCCCGCGAGCATATAGGTCGCCGACGCGATCACGACCGTCAGCGCCGAGGCCAGCTTCGTCAGGAACGGACGCAGCGAGGTGATGATGCCCTCGTCGCGCGTGCCGTGGAGGTATTCATTATACTCAACCGTGTTGATGACCGAGATCATCAAAATGAGATAAAAGCCGTACTGGCCGAAGTTCGCCAGCATATAGCCGATCGTCAGGATCAAAAACTTCAGATCCATGCCGAGGGCATAATGCTCGCCCGCGCGCATCGCGAGCACGGCGATCATCAGGATATAGCCCAGCGTCGCGACCTTGACAAGCACGCCCATCAGCTTTTTGCGCGGCAGCCTGCGCGAGATCGCCGGGTAAAAGACCATCAGCAGCGCCGTGACCGACATGCCCACGGTCGTAAAGAGCGAGTAAAGCCCGCCCTCATAGCCGAACTCGAAATAAATATAGGTCGAGCCGATGCCGGACATCACGACGCCGTTGCCGATCTCGTGGATGAGGAAGATGATCGCGATCCAGATCAGCTGGTCGTTGCCGGAGATCGTGCTCCAGATCTTTTTAAAGCTGACGGGCGGGACGGGCTCGCTGAGGTCCTCGCGCCGCTCGCGCACGCCGAAGAGCACAAAGCACAAAAAGGCCGGGGCGAGGAAGGCGATCGCCAGCGCGATGCGCCCGTAAGCCACGCTCGTGCTGCCGCCGATGGCGTTCGCGCCGGTCGTCAGCAGCGGGATCAGGATGCTCGCCGCCGTGCCGCCGATGCCCGCGAAGAGCGTCGTGCGCGCAGTAAAGGTGTTCCGCGTGTCGCCGTCGGAGCTCAGCGCCGGGATCATGCCCCAATAGGAGATGTCCCCCATCGTGTAGGTGATGGAGTACAGGAAATAGATCACGCCGAAGAACCACACAAAGCTCCAGCCCTGCAGCTTTGTATTGAATGCGGCATAGATGACCGCCGAGGTCGAGAACATGCCGATCACGATCCAGGGCTTGAACTTGCCCCATTTCGTGCGCGTGCGCTCGATGATATTGCCCATGATCGGGTCGTTGAGCGCGTCAAAGATCCGCGCGCCGACCATGATCGCCGTGATGGCCGAGAGCTGCGCCGCCGTCAGCGAGCGCGTAAAGAGCACAAAGGTCAGAAGAAAGTTCGTGACCAGAGAATAGACCATGTCGCGCCCCACGGTGCCGAGGGGGAACATGATCAGATTTTTCCGGGTCTGTTTTTTGTCTTCCATGCTGCTTCATCTCCGAAAAACAGGATAAAAACACTGTACCATTTTGCGATGGAAAGCGCAAGAGCGAGCGGAAGGAATCCTGCTCGCTCTTGCGTTATGTCAACCTTTTACGGCTGCTCCGTCTCGATTTTCGTCTCGGTGTCGGCCAGGATCTCTTTCCGCAGCGCCGTGAGCCACGGCGAGAAGGTGACTGCGTCGTGCGCATAGGTCCTCTGCAGCTCATATTCATGCTCCTCCCAGGTCGAGAGGGGCGATTCATTGTGCTGGATCACGGCCTCGAGCTTGTCGAGCGCCTTATAGACCTTGGCCTCCGTCGTCTGCTGTGCGTCCATCTCGCGGTAAAGCGCCTGAAGCTCGCTCCGCGTCGGCTCCGGCAGTCCGTCCACCCATTCGGCAAGCAGCGCGTCCTCTCTCTCCCGATCCTCCTGCGTCTTGCGGAAGACGGGAATATC
>DJYJ01000067.1:4619-9164 GCA_002450075.1 Clostridiales bacterium UBA6981 | reverse complement strand
AAGAGCTGGCGCGGGATGTTGTCCTTGAGCTTTTCGCACAGCTTGCGCGCCCTGCCGTAGGCCTTGTCGCGGTGGGCGATGAAGCTCAGCGCGTCGACCTTGTCACCGTTTAAGAGCATGTCGACCTTGACAAGGTCGCTCTCCTGGTAGGAGCTCAGCTCATAGTCGAGTGAGGCATAGCCCTTGGTGCGCGCCTTGAGCGTGTCGAAGAAATCATAGATGATCTCGTTGAGCGGCATCTCATAGTGCATCTCCACGAGGCGGCTGTCGAGATACTGCATGTTTTTATACTCGCCGCGGCGATCCTGGCACAGCGGCATGATATTGCCGACGAACTCCTCCGGCGTGATGATCGAGACCTTGACATACGGCTCCTCCGCGACGGCGATCGACGCGGGATCGGGGTAGTTGTGCGGGTTATCGACCATGACGACAGAGCCGTCTGTCTTCGTCACCCGGTAGATGACGGAGGGCAGCGTCGTGACGAGCTCAAGGTTGAACTCGCGCTCGAGCCGCTCCTGGATGACCTCCATGTGCAGCATGCCGAGGAAGCCGCAGCGGAAGCCGAAGCCGAGCGCCACCGAGCTTTCCGGCTCGAAGGAGAGCGAGGCGTCGTTGAGCTTGAGCTTTTCAAGCGCGTCGCGCAGATCGGGATATTTCGACCCGTCCTCGGTGTAGATGCCGCAGAAGACCATCGGCCGCGCCGGGCGGTAGCCGGGCAGGGCCGCGGCGGCAGGTCTGTCCGCATCGGTCACGGTGTCGCCCACCTGGGTGTCGGCGACGTTCTTGATGCTGGCCGTGAAATAACCGACGTCGCCCGCGCCGAGCTCGTCGCAGGGATCAAGCCCGATCGGCCGCAGGTGGCCGACCTCGACGATCTTATAGCGCGCGCCGGTGGACATCAGCAGCACCTCGGCGTCCTTGCGGATCACGCCGTCGAACACGCGCACGAGCACGATAACGCCGCGGTAGTTGTCATACTGGCTGTCAAAGATCAGCGCCTTGAGCGGCGCTTCCGGATCTCCCTTTGGCGCCGGGACGTTTTGCACGATGTCGTCGAGGACCGCGTCGATGTTCAGCCCCAGCTTGGCGCTGATCTCCGGCGCGTCCTGGGCCGGGATGCCGATGATCTCCTCTACCTCGTCCTTGGCCCACTGCGGGTCGGCGGCGGGCAGGTCGATCTTGTTGATGACGGGCAGGATCTCCAGATCGCTGTCCAGCGCCAGATAGGTGTTCGACAGCGTCTGCGCCTCGACGCCCTGGGAGGCGTCGACGATCAGCACCGCGCCCTCACAGGCGGCGAGGCTGCGGCTGACCTCATAGTTGAAGTCCACGTGGCCCGGCGTGTCGATCAGGTTGAGCGTATAGCTCTTGCCGTCGCCGGCGCGGTAGCTCAGCCCCACGGCGCGCGCCTTGATCGTGATGCCGCGCTCGCGCTCGAGATCCATGTTGTCGAGGATCTGATCCTCCATCACGCGCATCTCGACGGCGTTGCACTTTTCGATCAGACGGTCGGAAAGCGTGGACTTGCCGTGGTCGATGTGGGCGATGATCGAGAAATTGCGGATAGACTCGCGGTCGGTCATGCCTTCTCCTCCTCCAGCGCCTCCAGCGCCATTTCGGCTTTGTCCGTCAGACTGCGGAGATTGGCCAGAAAGGCTCTCGCCGCGGCCGCGGCGGAAGCGGTGCTGTCCGGGTTCTCGCTGCGGCAGAGGAGATAGTCGGCGCTCACGCCGTAATAGTCGCAGGCGCGGCGGACGAAGTCCAGCCCCGGCTCGCGCGCGCCGTTTTCATAGTGGCTCAAAAGCGCCTGGGAAATGTTCAGCGCCGCCGCAGCGGTGCGCTGGGAAATATTGCGTTCATGACGGAGAACGGAAAGCGTCTCCGGGAATGTTCTGTTCATGCGGATCATGCTCCTTTTAGATAACAGCGAGTATTATAATCATTCCCTTCTGGTTTGTAAAGTGGTTTTTTATGCCGTTTTGTATTTTTCCCTCTTTGCCATAAGACAAGCAAAAAAGGAAGACCGGTCTTGGGGCACCCTCCGTAAGGAAGGTGCTTTGAGGCAGATAATAACCGGCTAAAAAGGAATGAAACAGGCGTGACTGCAACGGTCACGCCTGTTTTGCCGCTCTGCTCTGGATTTTGTGGGGCAAAATCCGATGCTCGCTATAACCGTAGACACGTACCCCCGACAAAGGCCCCGGCGTCGCAGCCATGATTATGACAGAGGACGCTAAGACAGAAGAATACACCGCAGGAGGCTCCTGCGGTGCGTACATAAAAATGCCCTGCAAGTACGTAGCTTGCAGGGCGGCGTTTTATATTCCTATGTGATAATAACAAATCACAGTAATTGTTTTGCGATATCAAGGCTCTTTTCAGCTAAAGCAAACCTCATATCTTTTGTCATATTCCAATCCCATTTCGGTTCATCTGGGCTCGTAGGGTGAATATCGGATGCCATCAGAATCGCCGCAGCTTTGAGGCCGAGATATCGGGATACGCTGAAAACTGCAGATGTCTCCATATCAACGCCTACTGCGCCTTTATTCCGCCACAACTGTTCTTTGTAGAATGTCTGCCGATATACAGCATCAGTGGAGACAATAGGATATGTATTGATTTGCAACATAGAAGAGCAGATTTGGAGCAGATCATTGTCTGGTTGCGAAAAATCTATGGACTCATAGTAATGGAGCGAGGTCCCTTCCTCAATGAAAGCCCTTTTCGGCGTTATGACTTCTCCGAGCTTAACTTGCGGATCAAATGCACCGAACATACCGACAGCAAGGATGTTCTTTACTCCAAGTGCGGCAAGTGTCTCAACGGTATCGCAGGCTTGAGGTGCACCACGTCCTCCGTCAAGAAAGCAGAGCTGGTATTTATTGATTTCCCAAATAGGACAGCGATTCAAAAAACGAGGAAAGGGCTCCGATAGTTCTTTTGCCTGATAGTTTTCACAGAGATAATCAGTACACTTACTCATGAAGAAAACAACTGCCGTCTCGGGGAGCTGTAAATGGCACTCCCGATGTGCACTATTGACTTGATCTTTGGCTGTGATTATAGGTAAAGTATTATCATCTATAAAGCGCCACATATCAAAGCTCCATTCTTAAGTAATCAAGAGAAGCTGGTGTTGCTCCTATACTTCAAAATCCGGAAACAGGCCGTTTCCTACGCAATCGATAATCTTTCGAACTTCGTCCGTAGCTCGTTTCCGCCCGTTTGTCCTGGTTTTTAAAACCGTCTGTATTCTGACCCGCTTTCGAGGTCGATCCAGCGGAAGCTCCCGTCCTCCAGCGTCATGACGCTGTGGGGCGAGCCCTCCTTCGGGATCGCGGCGGAGCCGGGATTGAGATAAAAGATCCCGTCCTTTTCCACACAGGCAGGCACATGCGTGTGACCGTGCAGCAGGATATCCCCCGCGTGCAGCGGCGGCAGGCAGTCGAGATTGTACAGATGTCCGTGGGTGGCGAAAATCGTGCGCCCGCCCTCGCACAGCAGAGCGTAGTCCGCCAGGATCGGAAAATGCAGCACCGCCTGGTCGATCTCGGCGTCGCAGTTGCCGCGCACGCCGATCACGCTCCCCTCCCGGGCGTTTAAGAGCTCCGCCACCGCCCGGGGACAGTAATCCCGCGGCAGATCGTTGCGCGGGCCGTGGTAGAGCACGTCGCCGAGCAGGATCAGCCGCTCCGCCCCCTCGCGGTCACAGGTCTCGAGCACCTTGCGGCAATAGTATTCCGAGCCGTGGATATCCGACGCGATCAGCCACTTCATATCTGCATTCTCCCTTTTTCGTCTTTTGTGACATCATACAGCAAAAGTACTCCGTGTGCAAGCGGAGGCGAGAGAGAAAATTCATCGATATTTCATGATTTGTGCGCTTTGCTCTCTTGCGCGGCGACGGGAAAAATGGTAAGCTATAAGCAAGATAACAGGGCAGATTGTATCCCAAAATTATCATTGAAAAGGAGCGTGATCCTCTTGGTCAAGATCATCATGGGTCTGAAGGGATCCGGCAAGACCAAAAAACTGGTCGACCTGGTAAGAAGCGCGGTTGAAACGGCAGACGGCGACGTCGTTGTCATTGAAAAGGACAAGAAGCTTACGTACGACATTCCGTATCAGGCGCGTCTCGTAGACGCGGGCAGCTATCCCATCGGTACCTATGAATTCCTCAAGGGTCTGATCTGCGGCATCCACGCCGGCAATTACGATATTACCCATTTCTTTATCGACAACTTCCTGAAGATGGTCGATGACAAGTCCCCCGCCGCGCTCGGTGATTTTGTCGACTGGCTCAAGGGCTTCTCCGAAAAAGAGAACATCGAGTTCGTCATCAGCGTCTCCGTCGAGGCCGAGGGCGCGGACCCGCGCGTCAGCGCCTGCTTCATCTGATCGCTCATCCAAAGGAAAAAGAGAGCTGTGGAACAATCCCACAGCTCTTTTTTCCTGCCCTTTTTCAGCCCAGCTCGCGGTACATGGCGGGGGCGTCGGCCTTGCCCGCCGTCTCGCGGACGTCGACGACCTCGACCTTCA
>DJYJ01000067.1:0-4492 GCA_002450075.1 Clostridiales bacterium UBA6981 | reverse complement strand
TTGACCGGGCGGCCGTTGGCGACGACGCGCGCGCCGTCGCAGGCCTCGTTGGCCACGCTGCGCCGCTTGATGATGCGCGAGACCTTTAAAAATTTATCCAATCTCATGTCCGAGTCTCCTTTTGAAAGGAAAAAGACAGCCGCCGGAATACAGGCGGCTGTCTTTTTTTATAAGTCAGACCTTACTTGGCGACGGCATCCTTGAGCGCCTTGCCAACCTTGAAAGAGGCAACGCGGGATGCGGGGATGGCGATCTCTTCCTTCGTTCTGGGGTTGCGGCCAACGCGAGCGGCACGCTCCTTGAGCTCGAAAGAGCCAAAGCCGACGAGCTGAACCTTGTCGCCCTTGACGAGAGACTCGGTGATGGCTTCGAAAACGGCGTTGACGGCCTTTTCGCTGTCCTTCTTGGAAGCGCCGGTCTTTTCGGCAACGGCGGCTGCAAGTTCTGCTTTATTCATGTTTATTCCTCCTGTATAGTGAACGGACGCCCAAATGATTCTATCGCGCCGTTCTGTTGTCTGTCGAATGAACCTTCGACACCGCCGATATGCTATCATATTTTCGGCGCATTATCAAGTAGTATTTGCAATTTTCCCTTAAAAAACTTGATGTTTTTCGTCATTTGATGTGCAGGAGAGCCGCGATCTTGTTCCCTTTGGGAATTAATTCCAGATCCTCGCGGGTGATCGCGCGCATCAGAACGACGCAGATCACATAGATCACGACCGCCGCAAGCATTGCGAGAAACATCGCCGCGAGCAGCCCCAGCCGCCCCGGGATGTGGACGAGGCGCATCGCCAGGCCGAAGCAGGCCCAGGCGCCGGCGCCCATGATGCCGCTGCACAGGACAGGCTTGAGCAGGACACGTCCCAGATTCGGGGTGCGCTCCAGCGTGGAGGACATAAACAAGAAGTTCATCGCACACATGACAATGTAGCTCGTCAGCGTGCCGATCGGCGCGCCGTAGATGTTGATCGGACGGCGGGCGACGAGGAACCAGTTGACCAGGATCTTGACAAGGCCGCCGACGATCATCGTGATCATCGTGTATCTCTCCTTGCCGGAGGCCTGGAGCACCGCGTTTTCCATCAGCAGCAGGCAGACAAAGATCGACGCCGCGCCCATGATAGCGAGCAGCGCCGGGCCGGACTGGTGGCTGCCGGCGTAAAAGCCGTTCATGATCGGCATGCTCATCACCGACAATCCGACGCCCATCGGCATCGCGATGACGGCGGAGATGCGCATCGAATCCTCGGAGATCTTGGCCGCGCTGTCGCGATCGCCGCGCGCGAAGGCGCCGGAGATCGCCGGGACGATCGAGATCGTCAGCGGCGTGATGAAGGCGGCGGGCAGATTGAAAAAGGTCTGCGCCTTGCCGTAGACGCCATAGAGCACCTTGGCCTCAAAATAGGAGAAGTGCGCCGCCGTCTGCAGACGGTTCATGCACAGCTTGGAGTCCACCGAGTTCAAAATCGCCATGATACAGGCGCCGAAGGCGATCGGCATGCCGATCATCAGCAGGTCCTTGACGATTTTGGCCGTGGAGTCAGTCGGTCCCTCCTTATACTGGGCGCCGGGAGAGACGACGAGCGCCGTGTACGGCGCGGCGAGGCTGTTGTAATGGCGGCGCTTATACACGATCATGTACGCGAGCGACACGACCGAGCCGATCGAAACGCCCAGGATCGCGCCGGCCGAGCCGACGGGCAGCGGCTTGTGCGCTCGCAGCAGCGCCGTGGCCAGGATCAGTCCCGAGATGACCTTGAAGAGCACCTCGAGCACCTCGTCGACCGTGGTGGGGATCATATTGCCGTTGCCCTGGCAATAGCCGCGATAGGCCGAGACGAGGCAGACGAGCAGGATCGCGGGGGCCATGGCACGGATCGACAGCGCGGCGTCGGGGTTTTCCAGATAATTCGTCGCAAGCCAGTTCGGGAAAGCGAAGAGGATGAAGGAAAACAGCACGCCGATCACCGCAAAGGTGCCGAGCGCGACCCGGAAGGTCTTTTCCTCCTGCCGGATGCGGCCGTTGGCGTCAGCCTCCGCCACCAGGCGCGAGAGCGCAACGGGAAGACCCGCCGTCGCAAGCGTGAAAAAGATGTTGTAGATGCTGTACGCGCCCATAAACATCGAGTAGCCCTCGTCGCCGAGAATGTTGCCGAGGGGGACCTTGTATATGGCGCCGAGCACCTTCATGATGATCACGCCGACAGTGAGGATCGCCGCACCGTGCATATAGTTTTGCTTTCTGCTTCCTGCCATTGATTTCCTCCGCTTTGGGTGAGGTGAACTGAATCCGCGTTTGTTATACTATACCCTCACGCCCCGCGTTTGGCAAGTATTTTGCGCGCCACGTAAACGCCGCTGGCCGAGGCGTGGGAAAGCGAGTGGGTCACGCCCGAGCAGTCGCCGATGACGTACAGTCCCTTGTGGATCGTCTCGAGATTGTCGTCGATCTCGACTTCCATATTATAAAACTTGACCTCCACGCCGTAGAGCAGCGTGTCGTCGTTGGCCGTGCCGGGGGCGATCTTGTCGAGGGCATAGATCATCTCGATGATGCCGTCGAGGATGCGCTTGGGGATCACGAGACTGAGATCGCCGGGCGTGGCCGCGAGCGTCGGCGTGACAAAGCTCTCGGCAATGCGGGAAGGCGTGCTTCTTCTGCCGCGCACGAGATCGCCGAAGCGCTGGACGATGACGCCGCCGCCGAGCATGTTCGACAGGCGCGCGATGCTCTCGCCATAGCCGTTGGAATCCTTGAAGGGGATGGAGAAGTGCTTGTTCACGAGTAGGGCAAAGTTCGTGTTTTCGGTGTGCTTGCTCTTGTCCTCATAGCTGTGGCCGTTGACGGTCACGATGCCGTTGGTGTTCTCGTTGACGACGACGCCGTGCGGGTTCATGCAGAACGTGCGCACCAGATCCTCGAACTTCTCGGTGCGGTAGATGATCTTGCTCTCGTACAGTTCGTCCGTCAGCTCGGAGAAGACCTCGGCCGGCAGCTCGACGCGCACGCCGATGTCCACGCGGTTCGAGTGCGTGGGGATGCCCAGACTTTCACAGACGGATTCCATCCACTTGCTGCCGCTGCGGCCGACGGAGATCACGCATTCGCGGCATTCAAAGCTCTGCTCGCCGGCGGAGATGCGGTAGCCCTCGTCGGTCTTCTCCACGCCCGTGACGGCCGTGTTGAAGTAGAAGTCGACCTTTTCCTTCAGCTCGTTGTAGATATTCTCCAGCACGACATAGTTGATGTCCGTGCCGAGGTGACGCACCTGGGCGTCGAGAAGGTGCAGCCCGTTCTCGAGGCATTTCTTTTTCAGCTTGGTGTTGGCCGTGGAGTACAGCTTGGTCCCCTCGCCGCCGTGGGCAAGGTTGATGCCGTCCACATAGCGCATCAGCTCCAGCGCCTCGCGCTTGCCGACGTGCTCGAAGAGCGTACCGCCGAACTGGTTGGTGATGTTGTATTTGCCGTCCGAGAACGCGCCCGCGCCGCCGAAACCGCTCATAATGCTGCAGACCGGGCACTTGACACAGTTCTTGACGGTCTTGCCGTCGATGGGGCATTTTCTCTTGTCAAGGGGACGGCCGAGCTCGACGACCGCGATCTTCAGACCCTTTTCGGCGTTCGCCAGCTCATAGGCCGTAAAAATGCCGCCGGGGCCGGCGCCGATCACAACAACATCGTATTTCATTTTACATCTCTCCTTGGGGCAGTATGCTTGTTTTTTCGTATTTGCAAAAGAAAAAACCGCCTCATTTCCACCGGGGAAATCGAAACGGCTCCAAATAGTTCCTCGCTTACCATACCACGCTTTGCCCCGGGTGTCAAATGAAATAAATGTAAACATCCGCTCTCCCCTGTTTATCGGCATTTCTTGCTCTCCCCTGTTTATCAGCATTTCTTGTAGGTTTGTCAATGATGTGTGACAGAGTTAAGAAAAGAAGAAAGAGCCTGGTTAGGTGAAAGCCAGCCGAGTGGACGCATTGGGAAATCGTTGTATTTTCTGTTCCAAACAGCAAGCTGCTTCTGGAAGTCGTCGAACGAAAAGAACTTGTGATCGGAATAAAAGTATTCATTATCTTTGCGGTGGCTGCGCTCGACCTTTCCGTTGTGTCTTGGAGCGAAGGGTTTAATGCATTTGTGCTGAATGCAAAGCCGATCCAGCGTCACTTCAAAGAGTGTTTTCTTATCGGAGCACTGAGAGTTGAGCCGGTTGGTAAACTCAGGGCCGTTGTCCGTTTGGATACATTCAATAGCATATGGAAAGCGTTTCACACAATGCTTAATGAACTCCGAAGAAGAATAAGAGTTGTGTTCTTTGAAGGCTTCCAGGTAACGAAAACGGCTGTATTCATCAATGAATGTGTATTGGTAGTAATAGCCGCCATTCTCTTTGGCATCCTCGACGGCAGCTCCAACCAGGCAGGATGCAGGAACATACTTCACATCGATCTGAACCTTCTGTCCGGGATAGTCTGCTGCTTTGTAC